>JAZUJU010000155.1:0-2433 GCA_045642985.1 Bacteroidaceae bacterium
CGTGGGCTATGCCCGCATTGCCGACCTGGACGGTGACGCGACTTTCAGAACCGCAGCCGAGTTCTTCTGGGACAGGGTGGCGAATTACCGTTCGGTAGTGATTGGCGGCAACAGCCGCAGCGAGCATTTCCCTGCAGCCGCTGACTATCACAGCTATGTGGAGCATCGTGAAGGTCCTGAGTCCTGCAACACCAACAATATGCTCAAGCTCACCCAGTTCCTGTTCAAGATGAATCCGAAGGCCGAATATGCCGATTTCTATGAGCGTGCGCTGTATAACCATATTCTTTCCACCCAGCATCCTGAGCACGGCGGCTATGTCTATTTCACGTCTATGCGCCCCGGACACTATCGCGTATATTCGCAGCCTAATAGCGGAATGTGGTGCTGCGTGGGTACCGGAATGGAGAATCACGGCAAGTACGGGGAGTTCATATACACTCATAATGGAAAGGATGAACTCTATGTTAACCTTTTCATCGCATCGCGTCTGAACTGGAAGGAGAATGGCGCCACATTTACGCAGGCGACTCAGTTCCCGTATGAGGAAAGCAGCAGAATTATGGTCAATCTGAAGAAGAGCCGCAAGTTCAAGGTTATGGTGCGCTGTCCGGAATGGACTGACGCAGGCTTCAGCGTTAAGGTCAACGGACAGGAATATGCCGCAGATGCAGAGCCGTCATCATACGTCGCAGTGGAACGCAAGTGGAAGAACGGCGATGTCATTGAAATCAACCTGCCTATGCGCACCATCATTGAACCGCTTCTGAATGAGGAGGAGTATCTGGCGGTGAAGCGCGGACCCATCGTGCTGGCCGCTCGTACATCGCAGGAACATCTGGACGGCCTGATTTCCAATGACGGCCGCTGGGCTCACATCGCATCCGGCCCGCTGACACCATTGGCCGAGACCCCGATTATGATAGGTGGAAGGGAGGAAATTTGCGAAAAGCTGATCAGTATGAAACCTGTGGCTGGAAAGCCGCTGCACTATATCGTAAGCGGTCTGTTTGACGAGAGCCGTTACCCGTCAGTGGAACTGGAGCCGTTCTTCAGCCTGCATGACAGTCGTTACGCAATCTATTTCCTTACTCTGGGAAAGAACGATTACGATGCTATGCTTGAGAAGATTCGTCTCGAAGAAGAGGCAATGCTGGCGATTGACCGCCGGACCGTTGACAAAGTGACTCCCGGAGAGCAGCAGCCCGAAGTGGACCATCGTATGCAGCAGACTGATTCACAGACCGGAAATCAGGAGAACAAACCATATAGGACTGTCCGCCGTGATGGAACATTCAGCTACGAACTGGCTGTGGGCGGCAACAGCGGCTTGAACCTAGGCGTCGCTTACTGGGATAACGAGGATGGCCGTATGCCGCGCGCTCTTGAAATTCAGATTGATGGAGAGACCTTGGTGGTCGAGAAGGATTTCCCGAACGGAAAAGAGAATAAGTCTGTTCTCAAGGAGTATCGTATTCCGTCGGAAATGACTGCCGGCAAGGAGTACGTTCGGGTCAGCTTCCGTGCAGCCGATGGCGGAATGGCGGCACGCATATTCGACGTCCGTCTGCTCAAGGCTGACGAGTAGGAATCGCTTACTTCGATTCTTCTCTGGCTTCGGCGGCGAGCATCGCCTCGCTCACTTCGACAATGTCCCGGTAGGTGGCTTCGAAGTCGCCGGTGTACCAGGGGTCGGCCACGTCGCGTGCCTTTCCGACTATGGGCATCATCATATGGATCTTCCCCTCTGGGTCTGAACTTATTATGCGGCGCAGCCAGTTCAGGTTGGAGCGGTCCATACAGATTATCATATCGAAACGGTCGTAGTCTTCGGCACGTACCTGTCTGGCCTGCCTCGTCAGGTCAAATGGGATGCCGTGCCCGGACAGACAGCGTCTGGCTGGAGGGTAGAGCGGATTGCCCAACTCTTCGGTTGAGACAGCTGCACTCTCCACATAGTACTCATCCTGCAGCCCGCGCTTCCTTACCATCTCCTTGAAAATGAATTCTGCCATCGGCGATCTGCAGATATTGCCGTGGCATAGAAAAAGTATTCTCTTCATAACATTGCAAAGATAATGAGATTAGCCGAATTTTCATTGTGTATCGTCAATTGGCCGGAGTTTGCCGATTTTTATATAACTTTGCAATTTATAACCGAATAGTATATTTTTTGAAGATATGGAATTGAGCGATCAGGAAAAATTCAGGAGAGAGAGTCTGAACGAACTGCGTGCCTTGGGCATTGACCCGTATCCGGCTGCTATGTATCCGACCAATGCTTTCTCCGATGAGATAAAGGCAAATTTTGATGACAGCGCCGCCGAGCCGCGCAAGGTCTGCATTGCAGGACGAATGATGAGCCGCCGAATTATGGGCAAGGCATCGTTCGTCGAGATTCAGGACTCGAAGGGCCGTATTCAGGTGTATGTG
>JAZUJU010000156.1:0-13679 GCA_045642985.1 Bacteroidaceae bacterium
TTTCGACAAGAACGGTGACGGCAAATCTTTTACGTGGAACCTTTCGGATGATGTCCTGCAGATCAAGGTTCATGGTGAGGGAATTCACATTGACGTATTCGAGACATACATCATCACGTCGCTGAACACTGGAACCATGACCTGCTATGACGAGCAGGATCCCTCAGAGATACTGACATTCAAGATTGTAACGCACTAAGCAAGAATGAAGAATTTCCTGAAAGTTTCCGGAATAGCGCTGCTGTCAGTGGCAGCGCTGTTTCTTGCCGCAGCCGGATTTGTATACTGGCTGCTATCGAGCAAGTCCGGAATAAGGAAATGTGCCGACTATGCCATTGGGAACTATGCCCCCTGCGACATAACATACGCTGACCTCGGGCTTACTCTTCGCAGAACATTCCCGCATTTCGGTCTCACGCTCAGCGATGTCACGGTATTCAACGCTCCCGAAACTGCTCCGTCCGACACACTCGCCCATCTGGATGACCTGACTCTGCAGATTGATGTCAACGCCTTTTTAAAAGGTGACACGCTCAGAATTGAGAAAATATTCGCCGACGGACTGTCCGCCCAAATCTACATTGATCCTGAAGGCAAAAGCAATCTGGACATTTTCACATCAGCTGACGCATCAGACAAGAAAAAAGACAAGGGTTCCGGATTTCCTGACACTCTTTCTACGGCAGTCTGTTTCGACCTTGTCAAACTGAAGTTAAGTGGAATCTGTCTCGGGCTGACCAACGACAGCAGCCGCACTTACGCCGAATTACGGAATACGGACATTGATATCAGCGGCAGTCTCAACCCGTCAGTAACAGGTTCGGTCAATGCGAGTGTCAATGCCGACGGAATCAGCTATGCTGCCGAAGGTGTAAGCACGCTCGTATCAGGTGTATCCATGTCTGCAGACGCAACGGTCAAATCACACATCATTGACGGAAACGTGCGTTTCGGCATCCGTGGAGCGACAGCAAGTTCCGGCGGGCAGGATATCAGGACGGACAATCTGGCAATGAATGTCACAGGCAGATACGACACGGACACACGCAATGCTGATGCCGCCGTCTCATTTTCTGCGGACAATGCCGGATTTGCGGGAAAAGGGATGCGCGCATCGGCCGCATCTCCGGATTTCAGAATAACGGCCAAGGGCAAAGTCTCGCTTGAGGAGATTCTCAATGCCGCAATTGACGGAACCGCTAAATCCGTGCTGTTTGCAATGAACGGAAGCAGTCCCGTTTCCTTGTCACTCGACAAATTCAGCATCACATCAAACACGGCCGCAGAAGCCAAAAAGCTTGAGGGTGATGCGAAGATCAGCATTGGAGCCAAAGGAGTACGCTTCGATATGGCCGGCTCCTCACCCCTGAATTTCAGTTCGCCGCAGATTGACATACTGATGGCCGGTTCAAAAACTGGCGATACCATCAGATGCACTCCGGAAGTCAATTCCGCTTCTGTCAGTCTGACTCTTGGTGAGGAACAACTGGTCAGAGGATGGCCGATGCACCTTATCATGCCTGTTACCGCCGACACAGCCTTCAATAAAATCACGGCGGGCGACGGAAGCCTCAGCCTGAACAGGCAGGAAATCTCTCTCAGGGCGATATGCGACAAGGCGAGTGCCAAACAGATGGCAGTTTCAGCTGACATCAAATGCGACGATCTGGATATCAGCACACTGCTTGCAATGATACCGGCCGAAATTCAAGAGCGGATTGAAGGAATAGACGCAGACGGATACATCAGCCTGAATGTCGGAGGCAGCATCTCCATGAATGATGGTGCATTCGAAATAGACAAGGCCAACGTATTCGCCGACATTGACCGTTTCAATGGTTCAGTCAATGACACAATCACAACATCGGCTGAAAACCTTAATGTCAGCATAGGTTATCCGTACCTGAAGGAAGGGACATATATGGCAGACGTCACAGGGCACGGCATATCTGTGAACATATCTTCGTCCACTCCGGTCAGTGCGGACCTGTCATCAATTGAACTGTCGGCCGTGCTGTCCGGAATTCTCGACAGTCTGACAGTGAACAAAAGTGTCTGGATCTCTGCGCACCTTGACAACTCATCCGCTTCGATAGACACGATCGATGCGGAACTCGGCTCAATAGATATGGACGGAATCTACAGTCTAGCCGGTGGCGCGAACGCCCATGACAGGATTTATATGGAACTGAGTTACGACAATCTTTCTGCAGCATTCGGCAACAGTTGGACTGCATTTGCGGCATCGTCAGCCATTTCTGCCAAAGCAACCGTCGACACTACCCGCCAGAATTTCCTGATGCGCTGGAATCCCGAACTCAGCGTCAGCATGAAGGGAACGGAAATCAGAGACGTTGAAGTGCCGATTGCGGTTCCGGATATTGACTTTGATTTCACGCTCGGCCGTTTTGACATCAGGAACAGCAGCATCAGGCTGGGCAGCTCCGATGTATCGCTATCTGGAAACATCCGTGACATTGACGCATTCATCGAGAAGAGAGGCACGATGGAGGGCACACTGAACTTCGTGTCCGAATACACCGATATGGATCAGCTGCTTGCACTGATCAGCGGACTCGGACGAAGCGACATTGACGCTACAGCCGACACGCTCGTTGTAAACGCAAGCAGCGTGGCAACCGAAGACACACTGATTGCAAATCCGTTCATTGTTCCGGAACTGATGGACATCAAACTGAACACCACAATCAGAAAGATGAACTTCAACAACCATCTCTTCAGGAATCTGGGCGGTGACATTACCATAAAGGACGGCACTCTGGTGCTTCAGGAACTGGGATTCTCGTCAGACGCGGCACGAATGCAGCTGACGGCACTGTACAAGTCCCCCAGCAGGGACAACATCTACGCCGGCCTGGATTTCCATCTGCTTGATATAAGGATAGACGAACTTATTGACCTGATTCCGTCAGTCGATTCCGTACTGCCTATGCTGAAGTCCTTTGCCGGCAACGCGGAGTTCCACCTGGCCGCCGAGACCTATACAGACGAATACTATATGCCGAAGATGCCGACACTCATAGGGGCGGTGGCAATTGAGGGCAAGAATCTCAAGGTCATGGACAACGAGGTGTTCGACAACATCAGGAAGAAGCTGATGATGAGCAAAAAGGCTGAAAATGTAATTGACAGTCTGTCAGTGGAGATGACGGTGCTTCGAAACAAGGTTGACATTTACCCGTTCCTGGTACATATGGACCGCTACAGCGCAGCAATCGGAGGACGTCACAACATCAACAAGGACCTCGACTGCAATTATCACATATCCATCATCCACACCCCGCTTCCTATCCGCCTAGGTGTAACAATCAGCGGAGCGCTGGCTGAAATCGCCAAACGGCCGAGCCGGCACATTAAGCTAGGCAAATGCAAATACGGCAAGACATTCTCACAGGAATACAAGAATCCTACGGATGCCAGAATTCTTGAGATGAAGAGGGAAATTTCCGAAACGCTGAAGAGCAATGTCAGAGAACAGGAGCCGGAAATGAGTTCGGACGGTTCCGAGTGATTCTGTCAGACTTCAATCTGCAGGCCGTCGTAGGCAAAATGCATGGAATCCGGCAGTTTGCCGTCCACGATGGCATGCACTCCGACACGATGGCTCATATGGATGAACCAGGTCTGTCCGGCACCGATTTCCTCTGCAAAATGCACTGCCTGCATCACATTCTGGTGCGTCGGATGCTCTTTCGTATGGAGTGCATTCACTACGAGAGCATCAACGCCCTTCAGCAGAGACTTCTCCTCAGCGGCCATGCTCTTCATATCTGTAATGTATGCCAGTTTTCCAATTTTAAATCCGAGAATCGGAAGTCTGCCGTGCATTACCCTGAGGGGCAGAATATCAATGTCACCTACACGCAGAGGCACATCCGGCTCAATTTCGCTAAGTTCAAGAGTCGGGGTTCCCGGATATTTCTGGCTGCCGAAGCAATATGGAATACGCTCCATAAGATGCCTTATTACCAGTTCCTCGGCATATACCGGTACTGAACGGGATGCGCAGAACGGTCTCAGGTCATCAAGACCGCCGACATGGTCGTAGTGCTCATGGGTGACGAGCACCCCGTCGATGCGTTCTAGTCCGCATCCAAGCATCTGCTGCCTGAAATCGGGTCCGCAGTCAATCAGCAGATTGGTAGTGTCGGTCTGAACAAGTGCCGAGGTCCTGAGCCTTTTGTCCCTGAAATCGGTCGAAACGCAGGTAGGACATTTGCACAGCATCTCGGGAACTCCTATCGACGTTCCCGTACCCAGAAAAGTCAGCTTCATCACTCTATATAATTGACTTCAGTCCTTAACTCTATTCCGAACTGCAGGTTCACGCTGTCGATAACAGCATCGGCAAGAGCCCTGATATCCGCGCCGGTCGCACCTCCTCTGTTGACAAGCACGAGTGCCTGACGGTCATGTACCGCAGCGGGGCCGAGATTTCTGCCCTTCCAGCCACATCGCTCTATCAGCCACCCTGCAGGTATTTTCCGCAGTCCCTCCCCTGCCGGATATGACGGAACATCGGGGTATTCCTTCTGTATTTTCAGGTACACTGATTCCGGCACCACGGGATTCATAAAGAAACTGCCCGCATTGCCTGTCACTTTCGGATCAGGCAGCTTGGAATCACGTATCAGACGAACCGCCTCACGTATGTTTTCGAGCGATGCTCCGCCCAGATTCCCAACGCTCTCCTTCAGTCCGCCATAGCCGAGATTTGGGGACGCCTTTCTCGACAGACGGAAGCAGACGTATGTAACCACATACTTCCCCTTGAGTCCGTTTTTGAAGATACTGTCACGGTAACCGTACCTGCATTCGGAATTCGAAAAGACCCGGACAGTTCCGTCACTGACCGAAACAGCGCGTACGGAATCGATAATATCCTTGGCTTCAGCTCCATACGCCCCTATGTTCTGTACCGCGCAGGCACCTACCTCACCGGGAACAGCCGTAAGATTTTCAGTACCCCACAGGCCGTGCGACACGGAATATGCGACAAAGTCATCCCAAACCACGCCAGAGCCGACCTTGACAAGCACCGAATCACCGTCATCCTGCAGAATCTCTATCCCGCTTATGGCAGAATGCAGTACGACTCCATTGAAATCATTCAGGAACAGCAGATTACTGCCTGCACCGATTATCAGCAGAGGCTTTTCACCTGCCAGTCGGAGGCATTCATGCAGTTCTGCCTCGTCACAGAACTCCATCAGCACATCAGAATATACCTCAATTCCGAATGTGTTGTGCTGCAAAAGAGAACAATGGTTGACAATCTTCATAACAGACGCGAAAATAGTTCAACTTTCTGAATTTTCCGACTTTTCACTCCGCACAAACGCTATTCAATTCTTTTTTGCTAATTTTGCAGACAGTATAAAAAGCCAACAAAACGTTATGATTGACAAAATCAACGGACTCCTTCAGGAGATTGATACACTCAAGGCAGACAATGCCGAAGAACTTGAACAGCTCAGACTCAAATATCTCAGCAAAAAGGGAATAATCAGCGACCTGATGGCCGATTTCCGTACCGTTCCACCTGAAATGAAAAAGGAGGTCGGAATGAAACTCAATGAGCTCAAGACCAAGGCTCAGGACAGGATAAACGAACTCAAGGCCAAGTTCGAGGCACAGGCTGAGGCAGATAACAAGCCGGATCTTACCCGCAGCCCGTATCCGATCGAATTGGGTACACGCCATCCGCTGAACATTGTCCGCAACGAAATCATTGGGATATTCTCGCGTCTGGGATTTGTTCTCGCTGACGGTCCCGAAGTCGAAGACGACTGGCACGTGTTCTCTGCAATGAATTTTGCCGAAGACCATCCGGCCAGGGATATGCAGGACACTTTCTTCGTTGAAGCTCACCCTGATATCATACTCCGCACTCACACTTCGTCCGTTCAAAGCCGCGTGATGGAACACACCCAGCCGCCTATCCGCATAATCTGCCCGGGACGCGTCTATCGCAACGAAGCCATCAGTTACCGTGCGCACTGCTTCTTCCATCAGGTCGAGGCTCTGTATGTGGACAAGAACGTCAGTTTTGCCGATCTCAAGCAGGTGCTGCTCTACTTCGCTCAGGAGATGTTCGGTCCCGACACCAAGATTCGTCTCCGTCCAAGTTATTTCCCATTCACCGAACCGAGTGCCGAAATGGACATCAGCTGCAACATCTGCGGAGGCAAGGGCTGCCCGTTCTGCAAGGGAACCGGATGGGTTGAAATTCTAGGCTGCGGTATGGTTCATCCGAATGTTCTGGAACTCAACGGAATCGACAGCAAGCAGTATACAGGTTTCGCACTCGGCATGGGCATCGAGCGAATCACCAACCTAAAGTATCAGGTCAAGGATCTAAGGATGTTCTCCGAAAACGACGTCCGCTTCCTCCGCGAATTCGAATCGGCAGACTGACTTTGAAAAAGCAGGAACTATACGACAGATGCAGCCAGTTCTTCAGGCAGGAATTTCCTGTTGCGGAGACTGAGCTGCATTTTTCATCACCGTACGAACTGCTCGTAGCGGTAATGCTGTCCGCCCAATGCACCGACAGGCGCGTCAACATGGTCACACCCGACCTGTTTCAGGCCTTCCCTACGGTGCAGGATCTTGCTGCCGCAGGTGCGGAGCGCATTTTCCCCTTCATAAAGAGCATCTCCTACCCGAATGCCAAAGCCGCTCATCTCGCAGAAATGGCGAATCAGGTAGTATCGCGATTCAACGGCATAATTCCCAACAGCCTTGACGACCTGGTATCGCTGCCGGGCGTCGGGCGCAAGACAGCCAATGTAATGCTTGCGGTAGCCTTCGGCGGACAGGCCATGCCGGTCGACACACATGTATTCCGTGTCAGCCATCGTTTAGGTCTGGTTCCGAAGCGCTGCACCACTCCACTCAGCGTAGAAAAGGAACTGGTCAGGTATTTTCCGGCAGAAGTCCTTTCGACTGCACATCACTGGCTCATACTTCACGGCCGTTACGTATGCACTGCCCGCAGTCCCAAATGCGACAGTTGCGGACTTGCCGGAATCTGCGCATTTTACAGGAAAGAACAAGAAATCAGTCTCTAATGACAACCCCGCATAGCAATGTCGGGGCATATCGTCATAACATTATGAACTGTTTATAACTAATCCTTTCGCCAGCCCGTAAAAGCAATATTATTTACTACTTTTGCGTTGCCCGTAACGGCTGATTTGAAACAATAACCTTAACAAAAATAAAATGGCAACAATTCAGAATTTCAATTTCGCAGGAAAGAAGACTTTCGTACGCGTTGACTTCAACGTTCCAGTTGACGAGAGCTTTAACATTACAGACGATACCCGTATCGTTGCTGCAATGCCGACACTCAAGAAAATCATTGCCGACGGCGGTCGTCTGATCATCGCCTCACATATGGGACGTCCCAAGAAGAACCCGGATCCGAACTTCTCACTGAAGCATATTCTGGCCCATGTCAGCGAGTGCCTTGGGGTGGAGGTAAAGTTTGCAGAAGACTGCGCAAAGGCACAGGAGGCTGTTGCAGCTCTCAAGGACGGCGAAGCCCTGCTGCTCGAGAACGTTCGTTTCTACGCTGAGGAAGAAGGCAAGCCACGTGGCATTGACAAGGAAGATCCGGCATACGATGCAGCCAAGAAAGAGCTCAAGGCCGCTCAGAAGGAGTTCGCAAAGACTCTCGCATCATACGCAGACGTCTATGTCAACGATGCATTCGGTACCGCACACCGCAAGCACGCCACCACAGCTGTTATGGCTGACTACTTCGATGCTGACCACAAGATGTTCGGTTTCCTGATGGAGAAGGAAGTCGTTGCAGTCGAGAAGGTCCTGAAGAGTTCCACAAAGCCTGTAACCGCAATCATCGGCGGCTCAAAGGTATCATCAAAAATCACCATCATCGAGAACCTGCTTCAGAAGGTTGACAATCTGGTAATCATCGGTGGTATGGCCTACACATTCGTTCTGGCAAAGGGCGGTAAGGTCGGCAACTCACTCTGTGAGCCGGATCAGGTTGATGTAGCACTCGCAGTCCTGAAGAAGGCTGAAGAGCTCGGCGTGAAGATTGTTCTGCCGACAGACTGTCTTGCAGCTGACAAGTTCGACAACGAAGCCAATACTCAGGTTGTTGACAACAACAACGTTCCCGACGGTTGGGAAGGTATGGATATAGGTCCTGCATCAGCAAAGGCAATGGCCGGAATCATCGAGTCATCCAAGACAATCCTCTGGAACGGTCCTGCAGGCGTATTCGAGTTCAGCAATTTCCAGGCAGGTACGAAGGCTATCGCAACAGCTGTTGCCAACGCCACGTCAAAGAACGGAGCATTCTCACTCGTCGGTGGAGGTGACTCAGTCAGCGCAGTCAAGCAGTTCGGTTTCGCAGACAAGGTATCATACGTATCAACCGGTGGCGGTGCCCTTCTCGAGGCCATCGAAGGCAAGATTCTGCCTGGTATAGCTGCTATTCAGGGATAATTATTCACACGATAGATATGGGGCTGCCGGCACATTATGCGGAAGCCCCATATTTTTTAACAGATCCGGTCAGATGAGCAAAACGCCCAATCATTCAGACACCCGCCGGCAGATACTTGGCCTGTTACTGGAAGGCAGACTTGGCGAGGCTTTGCAACTCATAGGTGTGCAGATAAATGATGTCACAGACTGGCACGTGACATCCGAATTTGAAAATCTGAGCACATCATACAATTATATGCTTCAGTATTTCGGTCAGGGCGTACCGGACGCTGAACGCTCAAACCTGTTCAAACAGCTGACAGGCAGGGCAATACTGCTGAACGACGATGCCTATATACAATCCCTGCTACCGTCTTCATCGCTACTTTATTTTCAGGCAAGACGTCAGAGCATCAATCACCCGATTGACTACCCGCAATCCAAATCGGCATTGGAACGCTTTGCGGCAATCCAGCCATTACCGGCACCCGGCAATGACACGCCTGAGTTGATACGTATCCTGTCAGATCACGAGACACTTCTCTCCAACATCTTCACCAGCATTTGGATAAGCGGACTATGGAGCAGAAACGAAATTGAGCAGATTACAGACATTTTAAATTCAAGCGAAGTGCTTGCACAGGATAAATCACTCATTATCAGTGCCATTTCACTCGCATTGATGGAAAGGTTCGACCCAGGCAAAATCTCCCTTTTAGGCCAGTTCAGCTCGAACCCGGACATTGGTATCTCAATCCGTTCACTTACAGGATTCGTTTTCGGAATAATCAGATACGACAGGATTATACCATATTTCCCAGGCATAACCTCTCTTTTGCAGCTGATGTCAGACTCCATTGACATACAGACAGGAATACAGAGCATTCAATTGGCCCTGTTCCTCTCACGCGAGACTGACGAGACTGACCGCAAGATGCGCAATGAAATCATTCCCGCAATGATCAGGAACATTCCGAATAATTCTGCGAATGACAATACCGCTACCGAGGACATCAATCCCGATTGGGATAAATGGATGGACAAATCCGACATCCAGAAAAGACTTATGGAGATGACGGAAATGCAGTTGGAAGGTGCCGACATCTATATGAGCACATTCTCCAATCTGAAGAATTATCCCTTCTTCAAGCAACTGTCAGGTTGGTTCAGAGCATTCGACGCGAACCAGCCGGACGTACGCGCCTCGTTCACAGGTACTGAATTGCTGAAGACAAACATCGGTCACCACCTGCTGTCATCCGATGTATTCTGCAATTCTGACAAATACTCGCTGTGTTTCACATTCCAGCAGATACCCGAATCGCAGCGCAAGAGTATCATTGACCAGATAATAAGTCAGAACGAGGACATTGAAGAATCACTGGAGAATCGTCCGAAGGCTCCTGTGCAATATGACAAATGCGTGCGCCAGTATATTCAGGACATCTATAGGTTCGTAAAGCTCTATCCCCGCAGACATGAGTTCTGGGACCCGTTTCCCAGCCAGACCAACCTGTTCAATATCGACAGCCTCAAGCCATTCGTATCAGCACCGCAATTTGAAAGGACTGCGGCTGAATTCTTGTTGAAGAAGAAACATTATGCCGAGGCTTCCGTGCTGTTTGATATGTTGCTCTCACACAATGGTCCGGAGAGCACGGATTGGCAGATATGGCAGAAGATGGGCTATTCACAGCAAAAGACGGGAAAATATGCCGACAGTATAGAGGCGTATCTGAAAGCCGATATTCTGGAGCCGGACAACACCTGGACATTGAAGCACATAGCACTGGCCTGGCGTGATTCCGGGAACTCATACAAGGCAGTCGAATATCTGTTACAGCTGGAAAAAATACAGCCGGACGATATTCAACTGTCATTACTTACAGGAGAATGCCTGATGAGCATAGAAAGATACGACGAGGCCTTGAACCGCTTCTTCAAAGTCGAATACCAACAGCCTCAATCCATACAGGCAAAACGCGATATAGCCTGGTGCTATTTTCTCTGTAACAGATATGAACAGTCTCACAAATACTGGTCACAGCTGTTAAGCGAATCAAAAGACAATCTCAAAGCTGCAGACTACCTGAATTCCGGCCATTTGGAATGGTGTTCAGGGAATTTGGTATTAGCCATATCACTTTACAGTTGCGCAAAGAAAATGACCGGCGAAGAAGAATTCCTCAAACTACTTCAGGCAGACAGGCCGATTCTCCTATCACACGGCATTCAGCAGACAGATTTCATGCTGATGCTGGACCTGCTCCGCAAATAACCATCCTCCGCAGCTCATATCCTGGGTTTCAGAGTAATGCGGATAACCAGTGAGACCAGATAGACAACAAGTCCAAGGATTGCCACGTTGATTACCGGATAGAAACCCTTTGCAAGGAAAGCAGCCCATTCCCCCTCTTCCAGGCCGACCCGTTGCGCCACATCACACACCATACGGATGTTTTCCATACATTCGAACAATGTAACGGCAAGTACCGAATGCCCCAACAGTCTGACCCACTTCTTAGCTTTGAATGCAGCGATTATCAGACCTGCCAGAAGCAGAATCACCAATATTGTATATACAAATACTACCGGTTCGAATATGCTGCCGACAGCATGGGGAAAACTATACCCTTCAGTCAAAAATTCTTTCCACATATTGTTTTTATTAATCTGTTATACAACAATCACTTCCTTGGTTTCTGAGCCAGACTTATTACCAGAGAAATGACATAAACCAATACTCCGTACAAAGGTGCTATAAGGGCCACTTTCATTCCGCCGCAGAACACTGTCGGACTGATATCGCCAGCCAGTTGAATATCCTTGCAGGCCTGGCTGAGGCCAAGCAGACAGACAAGGAAACCCAACACCAGACCGATTATCCCGATTTCCCGCACCCAGTTGGGTGCTTTCCAGGCGGCAATGAGGACTCCTACAAGAGCCAGAGTCACAAGTGTCATATAACCTGCACTACCCTCCACATACAATTGAAACAATCCATTCATAACATAAATCATTAAGGTTAAACTAATGTTGAAGCCTTGGAAGTTCCGGACCTTTCATAGGCTTTACCGCTGCAAGATTACGGTTATCTGGCCTCTGTACCAAATCTAAAACCCTTTGAAACGGATTCAAAACCCTTTCAGAAGGGTTTCAACAACGAATTGAGGTGATTGTGGCAAGAAATATTGATTATCTTCGCAATGATATGAAAAAGAAAGCAATAATGTATGCTTATTGGGTGCTTGTAGTGCTGATGACAGCCACCATGCTGCACAGTCTATCATACACCTTTCTTGAATCATTGATGCTGGGCACACTGCTTCTTCCTGGTGGAATTATCATCAAGTTTGAGCTACCCACAATTCTTAAGCAGCCCGTCAGGCAGAAGACAAGCGGCCTGATCCTTCTGTCGCTCACCGTCATTGTAATTGGCTTTCTGCTAATGTTTGCAGGTCACGCCATACTTATCGGTATCAGGCACGACTTCAGTTTATATGACTGCCCCAGGCAGACAGAATATATCCCCAAGCTGCTTTTAAATCCAGTCTTTCTTATCATTCTGATGTTTGCTTTCAGCGGTGGAGACTATCTTCTGGCAAATTTCCTGCGGGAGCACCTGAAAGAGTCTCCCTCCAGCATAACATTCACAAGTGACCGGAAACCAGTGACGATGCTCCATTCTGAAATTCTGTATGTGGAAAGTAATGACACTGAGGTCTGGATACATTCCACAGACGGTCAGAAGTACCGCAACAAAACTCCCATCTCACAGTGGGAAAACCTTCTTGGCATAGATTTCCTGCGTATTCACCGTTCATATCTGGTTGCCTACGCACACATTCTGAAGACCGAAGCCGATACCCTCACCCTGGACAACGGTCAGATATTACCCATTTCACGCAAATACCGTGACCTCTTCCGCCCAGAATAGGACAACTGCACATCAATTATGCTTATGCAGGTTAATTTCCTGAACCAGCATTCTCAACATAGCAGTCTTATATTCTGTTGCCTTTATCATAAATGCCTTGTACTCACTGTCCGACATCAGTTCCGGGTTTTCCGTGTAAAACGGGTCAGCATGGGCATCAAAGAAATCGGCTGCCTCAATTATGGAATCGTATATGGACAATGCATATTCCTTGGAAGGAGCACTTGCCAAAATCAGGGGACTGAAGGTGTTGAAAAAGAGCGCTCCTTCAAGAGCTGCCGACATTTTCTGGATATCATTTTGTGACCAGTCATCAAGTTCAGCTGCCTCAATCAGATCATCATAATAAGAATATTGTCCAAAATTCACAGTACTATATATTGGTTTTTCGTGAATAGTCTCCTTGAATTTATCATACAGACGGAAGTACAGCTGTATGTTTGCAAGCGAATTGAGTCCCATCCACCTGATCGAATTCAAATCATTGAATCCGTCCTGTGCAATGGCTTCAAACAAATCATTCGTCCGAGCCGGAACACTGAGCATATATCTTGCAATGACCGAATCATTCCGCATCCCCATTATAGCCACAGGATATGACATTCCGTATGCCAGATAATCCTGAATCTGATATATCCTGCACATAGATTCATAATAATCCATATCGCCATCCAGAATACTTCTGGCCATTACATGTATGCTATCGGCCGCCCATTCCGATTCAGTATCACCACCAATGTACGGCATAACGGTTGCGAACGAGTCAAGCGCATTGACATACGATTTTACAATTCCGATTTCGTAATCCTCCATCAATGAGTCCGACGTTTTGGAATGGCAAATACAGAACTGGGAAAGCAGAAAAAGGAAGAAAACGAATCTTTTCATAAAAATCCATCTATAATGTTCTTGACAAATGTATATATAAATTTCCACATACATACAAAAAAAGAAGGGCTCCACGTGAATGGAACCCTTCTCCAAAAAACGGCGGCTACCTACTCTCCCACCTTAGGACAGGCAGGAGTGTGCGCACACACAGCTCAAAAGAGTTCCCTCACGGACCGTCCTGAGCCGCATTCCGCAGCGAGAGTGTGCGCACTCCCCCGTATTTCCACCAGTGTGCGCACTCTCCATAAGGGAAAAGCGCGCCAGAGGCATCTCAGAAGGGGGTGAGTGTGCGCACACTCGGAAATAGGATGAGGCAGGCAATCTCAGGACAGCTGAGATGGGCTCACCCGAAAATCAGTGGGGGTAA
>JAZUJU010000157.1:0-23139 GCA_045642985.1 Bacteroidaceae bacterium
CTTGTAATAGTTCTTCTCGGTTTCAATCATTTCCTTGTAAGCCGGAGTATTGAACTTGACATCAGACTTGGAATCCATATAGACCTGAGCTGCGAATATGTAGCAAAGACCTAAATTGATGTATGCCTCTGCAAGACTGTCATCTTTCTCAATAGCAGTCTTATATGCTGGAATGGCCTCATCATAGAGCTTTCTCTGCTGTGCAACATAACCCTTGACGTAATAGTTGTAAGCCTTGTCCGGATCAAGAGCAATCATATCGTTGACGAACTTCTCCATCTGTTCCATCTGACCCTTCTTGTCGTAAATGACAAGCAGCTGCATGTAATAGTAGTCTTCCTTCGGGAATCTCTTGATACCCTCCTGCAGGCAGTCAATCCACTTGACAGTGTCCTGCTTCATCTGATAAGCCTCGCATTTGAATCTGTAGCAGGTCTCGCCATTCTCTTCATCCTCAATGCCTAAATCGCAATATTTCAAGACCTTATCAAAGTCTTCCATCTGTCTTGCAGCCAGAGTGATGAAATATGCGAACTGCTTTGAATACTCTGCATACTGCGGGTTGCTGTCAGTATAGCTCTTGAGCATCGGAATCTCTCCAATCTCATAGTACTTTGCAAAGATGTCATAAGCCTTGGCATAATCACGACGGTGGTTGAAGTAGAAAATACCGCCGTTGATCAGGTCAGTACGCTGAGCGTCAAGACTTAGGGCAACCTTATCACGGCAATCGGTTGATGTCTTGCCCTTCTCGTTCGGAATCTGCTGCAGTGAATCGCAGATATTGTAGCAATCGTACATTTTTACAAGGTAGTCATACATAGCTACGGTATCGTGAGCCTGACCAAGAGTAGCCTTTCTATTCTCACGATTAAAGAGAGCCTTGTTGATGTCACCGGCAAGGAACCAGGTTTCTGGATCGCCCTTGGTGTACTGGTTTTCCATAGCCTGCTTGATAAGACTGTAGGCTGTGTTGATGTTACCCTCCTCGCTCTCAAGCTGCTGCTTTGCATTTCTCAGGACAGATTTAGCCTCCTTCTGGGCAGCCTTGATTTCCTTCTCACTCTGTGCGTAAGCTGCTGTGAAGCAGACGACAGAAACTAACAATAATAAAATCTTCTTCATTGCTTTATTGTTTAAGTTTGTACTTGTTTGATATTTCTGTTTACAATAGGTTTAATCACTCATTCAGATTACTCTCGGTGGCAGTTGCTTCTGCACTCTCCTGTGAATCTGTCATACCGGTATCGGTGCCGGGGACCATTTCGGAAGCACTACCCTCCCCGTCCATTGTATCTTCAGGTTCGGAATCGACCTTGCAGATAGAGGCAATCTCGTCTCCGCGCTTTTCAAGGTTGATCAGGCGCACGCCCTGAGTGGCGCGTCCCATAACCCTGATGGTAGATACATCAAGTCTGATGGCGATACCTGACTTGTTGATTATCATCAGGTTATTGTCGTCAGTAACAGTCTGGATGGAAATCAGCTTACCTGTCTTTTCGGTAATGTTGATGGTCTTGACACCCTTGGCACCACGATTAGTGATTCGGTAATCCTCGATGTCTGAACGCTTGCCATATCCGAGTTCGGAAACTATCAGTATGGTCTCCTTTTCGGGATCATTGACGGCAACCATGCCAATTACGTGATCTGAACCGTCTTCGTCAAGCATCATACCGCGCACGCCTGTCGATGTACGGCCCATGGAACGGACTGTAGACTCGTTGCAGCGCACTGCACGACCGTTACTGTTGGCTATCAGCAGCTCATTCTCGCCGTTGGTAAGCAGAACATTCACAACTCTGTCGCCCTCAACCAGATTGATTGCGCGAACTCCGAATCCGTCCTTGCGGCGCGTCGAATATTCTGTCAGCGAAGTCTTCTTGATGGTTCCGTTGCTTGTGCAGAATACCAGATAGTGACTGTTCTTGAACTCCTGATCCTCGAATGACGGAATTGCTATATATGCAGTAATTCTGTTGCTCTGGTCAATGTTCAGGATGTTCTGAATGGCCCTGCCCTTTGAGTTCTTGGCACCTTCGGGTATATCAAACACTCTCATCCAGTGATACATACCATTCTCTGTAAAGAAGAGAATATAGTTATGCATCGTGGCAGTGAACAGATGTTCGATGAAGTCCTCGTCCCTCTTGTCGCTGCCGCGTGAACCAACGCCGCCACGTGCCTGGAGACGGTATTCAGTAAGCTGTGTGCGCTTGATATAGCCATTGTGCGAAATAGTGATTACCATTGCGTCATCAGCATAGAAGTCCTCCGGATTGAACTCCTCCGAAGCCATTACAATCTCTGTGCGGCGCTCGTCACCGTACTTCTCCTTGACTGCAATCATCTCTTCCTTGATGACCTGGCGGCATCTTTCCGGATTGTCCAGAATCTCCTGAAGGTCTTCGATGAGCTTCATCAGATCTTCGTACTCCTTGTGCAGCTGATCCTGCATCAGACCGGTCAGCTGGCGCAGACGCATATCAACGATGGCCTTTGCCTGAATCTCGTCCAGATTGAAACGGTCCATCAGGTTATGAATTGCCTCGTCCGGAGATTTGGCAGTCTTGATGATATGTACGACCTCGTCAATGTTGTCCGAAGCGATAATCAGTCCCTCAAGTATATGTGCGCGTTTCTGCGCCTCGTTCAGATCGTACTTGGTCCGGCGGATGACCACATCATGCCTATGCTCAACGAAACACTTTATCAATTCCCTGAGATTCAGACACTTGGGTCGTCCGTTTACAAGAGCGATATTATTGACGCTGAACGATGACTGCAACTGCGTCATCTTGAACAGCTTGTTCAGAACGACATTGGCATTGGCATCCTTCTTTACGTCAACCACGATTCGCATACCCTCGCGGTCCGACTCGTCATTCACATTGCTTATGCCGTCGATTTTCTTCTCGTTTACAAGCTGTGCAATGTATTTGATAAGTTCTGCCTTGTTGACATTATATGGTATCTCGGTCACAACAATCTTGTCGTGTGTACCGCCGGTCTCTATTTCGGTCTTTGCACGCATGATGATGCGTCCGCGGCCTGTCTCATAAGCTTCACGAATGCCTGATACGCCGTATATGAAAGCCCCGGTCGGGAAATCAGGACCTTTGATGTACTGCATAAGGCCATCTACATCAATGTCCGGATTGTCAACCATTGCGACACATCCGTCCATAACCTCCGACAGATTGTGAGTCGGCATATTGGTCGCCATACCCACTGCAATGCCAGTGGCACCGTTTACCAGAAGATTCGGGAATGTTGCAGGCAGCACTACCGGCTCCACATCCTTGTCATCGTAGTTCGGAGCGAAGTCCACCGTATCCTTCTTGATATCGGCCATCATCTCCTCGCCTATCTTCTTGAGGCGTGCCTCAGTATAACGCATAGCGGCAGGACTGTCACCGTCAATCGAACCGAAATTACCCTGACTGTCAACCAGAGGGTAACGCATAAACCAGTCCTGAGCCATCCTTACCAACGCCCCATAGATCGAGGAGTCGCCGTGAGGATGGAAATGTCCCATAACATCACCGACCGTACGTGCACACTTGCGATACCCCTTGTCCGAGGTATTGCCTTCGCGCATCATGCTGTACAGAATTCTGCGATGCACCGGTTTCAGTCCGTCCCGTGCGTCAGGGAGTGCCCTGGCCACGATTACTGACATCGAATAATCTATGTAAGAGGACTTCATCTCCTCCTCAATGTCAACCTTGATAATCCTGTCCTGTTCCAATGTTCCAAATGTTTAATCGTTCATTGCAGGCCAAGCCCGCATTCGGTTGTAAAGATACTCATTTTATTTGGTAATTCTTATATTAATAAGGTGGTATTATTTCAACAATATGCCAACAATCCGCACGCCTCCGGATGTTGATAAGTTTTGGCACGCCTTTTGTAATAATGTCCTGTGTAATCATACTTTTGCAAATCCCTTGTAAGACACTTGAACAATGGAGAGACGAATATCTGAAAAGGTTCTTAAAATACTGCAGCTCAGCAAAGAAGAAGCCGACAGACTGCACGACGGTGCAATCAGGCCGGAGCATCTGCTGTTGGGCATCATGCGTGACCGCGATAACCGCGCTATGGATGTGATGTCACGTATGGGCGTTGACTTTTCGCTACTCAGGCAGACAGTCGAGTCAGGCCTGGCTGACATTCAGTCACAGGACAGCGTCGAATACACCTCGTTCGAAGGCGTAGTCGCTGTTCCCGAAACCGCCAAGATTCTCAGAATCAGCATACTTGAGGCCAGGATGCTGAAGTTGGACGAAGCCGATGCAGACCACCTGCTTCTGGCCATACTCAGAGACGGCAGATCTTTTGCCGCCAAGTCATTGAATGATCAGAAAATAAATTACAACAAGGCTCTGGAACTGGTAAGTTGCAAGCCCAGTCCGCAGATGGGTCTGGACTATACGGAGGATGACGGCGATGACGATATGCCAACCGATTCCGGCAATCCGGGTCAGTCGTCAGACAGCGGCAGCGGTAAGGCGCAGAAGACCGCTGTACGTCCTGGCAGCAAGACACCAGTCCTGGACAACTTCAGCATTGACATTACCAGACAGGCTGAAGAAGGTAAGCTCGATCCTGTCATCGGCAGAGAAAAGGAAATAGAACGTCTCGCCCAGATTCTGAGCCGCCGCAAGAAGAACAATCCGGTCCTGATAGGAGAACCCGGTGTCGGCAAGACTGCAATAGTCGAAGGTCTGTCACAGCGCATAATACGCAGACAGGTACCCCGCATTCTATACGACAAGAAGGTACTGTCGCTTGATATGGCCTCAGTTGTGGCCGGAACCAAGTACCGCGGACAGTTCGAGGAAAGACTCCGTTCCATCATCAGTGAGTTGGAGAAGAACCCCAACATCATTCTTTATATAGACGAAATTCACACTATCGTAGGTGCTGGTTCAGCACCCGGCTCAATGGATGCGGCTAATATGCTGAAGCCTGCGCTGGCACGCGGAACGCTCCAGTGCATAGGCTCCACCACCACAGACGAATACCGCAAAACCATCGAAAAGGACGGCGCGCTTGAACGCCGTTTCCAGAAGATTATCGTCGAGCCGACCACCGCAGATGAGACAGTCACCATACTCCGTTCCATTAAGGACAAATACGAGGAGCATCATAATGTGACTTATACCGACGAAGCCATCGAAGCATGTGTCAAATACTCTGAAAGGTATATCACGGACAGGAATTTTCCTGACAAAGCCATTGATGTGATGGACGAGGCCGGATCCCGCACCCACCTGTTCAACATGTCCGTCCCTACTGAAATCGAAGAGAAGGAACGTGAACTGGATGAGCTCAGGAAACGCAAGAAAAGCGCCGCCGAGAGTCAGGACTTTGAAAATGCCGCATCCCTGCGTGACAGGGAGAACAGCGTTTACGCCGAACTTGTGACAATGCGCCACAAATGGGAAGCCGAAGCCAGAAAGTCGCGTCAGACAATAGACAGCGAAATGGTTGCCGAAGTCGTATCGATGATAAGCGGTGTCCCGGTCCAGAAAATTGCCACCGAAGAAAATGTCAGACTGAAAGGCCTGGGAGACAGGCTGAAATCGCGCGTCATATCACAGGACGAGGCTGTCAGCACGCTTGTGAAAGCCATTCAGCGCAGCCGTGTCGGAATTCAGAATCCTGACAGACCTATAGGTTCCTTCCTGTTTCTTGGTCCCACCGGTGTCGGCAAGACCCTGCTTGCAAAGGAGCTGGCCATTCAGATGTTCGGCAGCACCGATGCGCTAATACGCGTTGACATGAGCGAGTTTATGGAAAAATTCACGGTGTCCAGACTTGTGGGAGCGCCTCCGGGATACGTCGGTTACGAAGAAGGCGGAGAACTTACAGAAAAGGTAAGGCGCAGGCCCTACTCCATCATTCTACTGGATGAGATAGAGAAGGCACACAACGATGTTTACAACCTGCTGCTTCAGGTAATGGACGAAGGACGACTGACGGACAGCAACGGACGTACTGTAGACTTCCGCAACACTGTACTTATTATGACATCGAACATAGGCTCGCGTCAGGTCAAAGAGTTTGGCAACGGTATTGGATTCAGCGCAGGAACGAACACACAGAACGCTGTAGCGCAGGAACTTATCCGCAAGTCACTGAACAAGTCGTTCGCCCCCGAATTCATTAACAGAATAGACGAAATCATCACCTTCAGACAACTGGACAGAGAGTCGGTCGGCAATATCGCCCAATTGGAACTGTCACGTCTGGCCGAAAGAATGTCGCAGTTGGGATACAACGTCAGCTTTACCGACGCAGCCCGTGACTTCATTGCCGAAAAGGGATTTGACCCGGAGTTCGGCGCCCGTCCTCTGAAACGCGCCATACAGAACTATGTCGAGGACAGACTCTCGGAATCTATTATCGAAAGTCTGTGTGCTGCCGGTGACAAAATAATCATAGATAGAATCAGCGGCAGTGACGAATTGTCAGTCACAGCTGACCATTCCGCCACAGAAGAGTGATGCTACATACCATCAGCGACAATTTGTCATATTGCCTGCTGTTGGTATCATCATTGTCGGAGACTGGAAAAAGAACTAATTAAATAAGGTACAATATGAGCAAACAGAAAGGTACTATTGGAGTAACCACCGAGAACATCTTCCCGGTCATCAAGAAGTTTCTCTACAGCGATCACGAAATATTCCTTCGTGAGATAGTTTCCAATGCGGTTGATGCAACCCAGAAAATCAAGACATTATCATCAAAAGGCGCTGTCGAAGGCGATCTTGGGGACCTGACAGTAAGAATAAAGACAGATGGCAGCACCATCACTGTAAGCGACCGCGGTATCGGTATGACAGCCGACGAGATTGAGAAGTACATCAATCAGATAGCCTTCTCAGGTGCAAACGAGTTCCTCGAGAAATACAAGGATGACGCCAATGCCATCATCGGCCATTTCGGACTTGGCTTCTATTCGGCGTTTATGGTATCAAACAAGGTGGAGATTGTCACCAAGTCTTATCAGAAGGATGCCAAGGCAGTGAAGTGGAGCTGCGACGGTTCGCCCGAATTCACTATGGAAGAATGCGACAAGGAAGACCGCGGTACTGACATCATTATGTATATTGATGACGACTGCAAGGAATACCTGCAGGAGAACAAGCTGGAGCAGCTTCTCAGAAAGTACTGCAA
The DNA here is from genome assembly GCA_045642985.1 of Bacteroidaceae bacterium. Taxonomy (GTDB): domain Bacteria; phylum Bacteroidota; class Bacteroidia; order Bacteroidales; family Bacteroidaceae; genus Colenecus. The sequence goes on from JAZUJU010000157.1 coordinate 7,192, forward strand.
GTTCCTGCCTGTTCAGATAGCCTTCGGCAAAAAGAAGGAATGGAAGGACGGCAAGAATGTCGATACCGACGAGGATAACATAATCAACGACACCACCCCGCTCTGGACCAGAACCCCGAACGAAGTCACTGACGAAGAGTACCGCAAGTTCTACCGCAACCTCTACCCTATGTCAGACGAACCGCTGTTCTGGATTCACCTGAATGTTGATTTTCCGTTCCACCTGACCGGAATTCTCTACTTCCCGAAAATCAAGAGCAATCTGGAACTTCAGAAGAACAAGATACAGCTCTACTGCAACCAGGTATTCGTTACAGATTCGGTCGAAGGCATAGTACCTGATTTTCTGACACTTCTGCACGGAGTAATCGATTCTCCCGACATCCCGCTGAATGTATCGCGTTCGTATCTGCAGAGCGATTCCAATGTGAAGAAAATATCCGGCTACATTCTTAAGAAAGTGGCTGACCGTCTCAACTCCATATTCAAGAAGGACCGCGCCGACTTTGAAAGCAAGTGGAACGACCTGAAGATTTTCATCAACTACGGCCTGCTTACCGAAGAGGAACTCTATGACAAGATTTCCAAGATCACCCTCTTCAAGGATACCGACGACAAGTATTATACATACGACGAATACAAGACCTTAATCGAAGGCAATCAGACTGATAAGGACAAGCAACTCATCTACCTCTATGCCAATGACCGCGAGGCGCAGTACAGTTTCATCAGTGCCGCCAACGCCAAGGGATACAGTGTGCTGCACATGGACGGACAGCTTGATGTCGCAGTGATCGGCATGCTGGAACAGAAGTTCGGCAACTGCAGATTCATGCGTGTGGACAGCGACAGCATCGAGAACATGATTGTCAAGGAGGACAACAGCCCGAAGAGCGTCGATGCCGGAACAGCAGAAAGCCTGTCGGCAATTTTCAGCAGCAGGATGCCAAAGCTGGACAAGGTAGAGTTCCATATTGATGCCAAGGCACTCGGAGCAGATGCCCAGCCAATCGTCATAACCCAGAGCGAATATATGCGCAGGATGAAGGAAATGGCTGACATTCAGGCTGGTATGAGTTTCTACGGAGATATGCCGAGTATGTATTCAGTCATAGTCAATACCGAGCATCCGCTTATTGCACGCGTGGCAGAACAGGCAGCCGGAACATGCGGCAGCGAAATCGCCCCACTCGAGAAGGAAATGGAATCGCTTAATGCACGTGCCGACGAACTTCGCAAGGCCAAGGAGGGAAAGAAGGACGAAGAGATTCCCGAGGCAGACAAGAAAGAACTTACGGAAAAGGAGAACGGCATCGAGGAGAACAGAAAAGCCAAGTCAGCCGTCTATGCCAAGTTTGCCGCAGACAACGAAACAGTAAATAAGCTGACAGACCTGGCACTTCTCCAGGCAGGAATGCTTAAGGGCAAAGCTCTTGATGACTTCATCAGACGCAGCATCGAGCAAATCTGACAGACAACAATCTGAAAAAACATTAAAAAAGCTGTCGGACATAAATGTAAGACAGCTTTTTTCTATTTTTGAAATTATAAATCCAATCCTGTATGAAAAGGCTCCTGTTGACACTCCTTGCAATACTGCTGATTCTGCCATCGAACGCCCAGAAAGTCGGTCTGGTGCTGAGCGGCGGCGGAGCAAAAGGCGTGGCTCACATCGGAGTCATCAAGGCACTCGAAGAAAACGGGATTCCCATTGACTACGTGGTAGGAACCTCGATGGGAGCTGTAATCGGCTCTATGTACTGTATGGGCTACACAACCGACGAAATGTTGGAACTGGTATCGTCTGAAAAATTCCGCAAATGGTATCAGGGCGATCAGGAGCCGTCACACCGATATTTCTTTATGAAGAACGACCCAAGTCCGGCCATAGCATCTATGATTGTGAACCTCAAGGACTCAATGCTGCTGATACGTCCCCAGAACACGAGCCTCGTAAGCCCGCAGCAGATGAACCTCGGGTTTGTGGATGTATTTGCCGGAGCCAATGCCGTATGCGACGGAGATTTCGACAGTCTGCTGGTTCCGTTCCGATCAGTCGGAGCTGATGTCTACGAAAAGAAAAGCGTAGTCCTGTCAAAAGGCGACCTTGGCAACGCCGTCAGGGCATCCATGACTTTCCCATTCGTGTTCAAGCCCATAAAAATCAATGGAAAACTTGTGTACGACGGAGGCATCTACGACAACTACCCCTTCGATGTGATGAAGTCCGAATTCAATCCGGACATAATGATAGGCTGTCTGACATACGGTCAGGACGACATACCCGACGAGAGCGACATCTACGGGCAGCTCCGTTCAATGATCATACAGGACAAGGAAGAAGCTATTCCAACGGAATACGGCATCTCCATAGGAATAAGGATGGACGATGTCAAGCTGCTAGACTACAAGCGTTCTCTGGAAATCATGAACCGCGGATACCGCCACGCTATTAACGAGATGGACAATATTAAATCGCGCATTTCGGCAAGGCGTTCTCAAGACGAGGTTAATGCTTCACGCGACAGATTCAAGAAGGCTATTCCCGATATGGTATTCCGCGATGTTGTCGTGACGGGCGTTACCCACGATCAGGCGGAATACATCGAGCGCGAGTTCCGTCAGGAGATAAAAAACGCAGAAGTGTTTGATTACGAAGGTCTTAGCGCAGGTTACTTCAAGCTAGTATCGGATAATGCAGTTCGCGAAATAGTCCCGTCAACATCGTATGACGAGCAGGATTCCACATACACGCTGTCGCTGGACGTGCAGCTGGACACCAAACCGCAGATTCATCTGGGCGGAGGCCTTTCGACCGGAGCCACCAGCCAGCTCTATGCCGGCTTTTCGTACAACTATATCCGCAAGTTCTCTCTCAAGACCATACTTGAGGGACAGGTCGGAAGGTCGTACAACAATGCCCAGCTGACTGTCAGGCTGGACTTTGCAAAGCACATGACAAAGACTTTCGTCATCAGGACGGGCTATTCCAACTTCAACTTTTACAATCAGAAGTACATATTCAACAATTCTGACAATCCTGCCTTCAACAAGAACCGCGAGTTCTTTGTCAAAATCAAGGGCTCCACACCTGTATTCCGCAGCAATAAGGCCGAAATCACATTGGGAGCAGCTACACACAGAGACTATTATCTTGATGACAATGCCTACTCAAATTTCAAATATAATATAAGCCACTACAACATTCTCGGAGCGTCGGCCAGATTCGTACACAACTCGCTCAACTCCGAGCAATACCCGACAAGCGGCTACAAGGGCTACATTCAAGCTGACGTCTATACATCGAGAGACTTCCTGAAACGCAGATACGAGGATGCAGAGAATTTCATCGGAAACAACTCCTGGCTGCAGTTATCCGGCATGATTGACTATTACGCAAGACTGTCCAGACGTCTTTCTCTCGGCAACTATGTCAAGTTGTATATGTCATCGAGAGAACTGCTGGTAAACTACTCTGCCACGATGATGCAGGCCGGAATCTTTGAGCCTACGGTGAACAGCACCTTTATCTACAACAACAGTTTCCGTGCAAACCAGTATCTGGCATACGGCATCAAGCCGATATTCGTGTTCAACCGATACCTGCATATTCGCGGCGAATTCTACGGATTCCTCCCGTTCAGCCCCATTTATGCCGACGAAAAGGGACAGGCCACTTATGGGGATATGTTCTCGCAGATTTCACTCCTCGGTGAGATATCCCTTGTTGCGACCTACAGCCGCATTTCGGCGAATGTATTCGTTAACATCAGCGGCGACACCCACAAGTTTGACGCTCCGATGTTCGGTGTGACACTGGGCATACTTATGCCAGGTGAGCGCTTCATTGAATAACATCAGCGTTTTTTATGTTTTTACAGATAAAAAAAGCCGATTACTAATCACACTATCGAAAAAATAACTACCTTTGCATCGTCAAACGCGACACAATCCAATCAGGATGGTTCCGTAGCTCAACTGAATAGAGCATCTGACTACGGATCAGAAGGTTTTGGGTTTGAATCCCAACGGAATCACAGAAATCCCCTCAGAACTATCTCTGAGGGGGTTGCTTTTTCTAAAGGCCGAAAAAAGTACCTGTTTGGTACCTGTTTTTGAAGATAGTATAAACCCCGGAAGAGACAATGGAAATTATCAAAAAGGGCTTTGATGATGGCTATTCCCTTAGCATAGCGTTCGAAGCACCCTGAAGGAGGCAAGCTTAATATCAGCACTCCAGACAAAGCCCCTGTACTAGATCAGATTGTCCAAGGAGCTACGTCCGGAGAGATCGAATAAATCTGGTGTTCGGTTCTGTGTTATATCAAGCGGTCAAGGTCGTGTTCCTCCGCTGACGCTCCGTCACACCACCTTGGTTCCAGCCGCTCCGGCACTTCGCGCCTGCGCGACTTCCACTCCATCAAGTTCCGCCCTGCAGACATTCCCGTCTGGCTGAACGCCTGCCGTGAAAGACTGCTTCGGGCTCCACGGCCACGCTTAATCCTGCTGCATATCTCTCAGTGTCTTCAAGCAAGACACCGCCTTCTCAAAATACTTTTGTGATTCAACAAGTGCGTCCAGTTCAATGCCTACAAGCTGCGTCAAAGTCATATCGACTACACTTTCGGAAATCTCTTCCGTAACGTTAAATTCGCTGCTGATTTTTTGAATACACTCCTTGCGATCTTTTGCTGTACGGATGTATGCAATAATATCATCGATGCGATTCTCCTTCCATATTTTCAAAAGACCGGCAGAGAGTCGCCTGCCTTGCAATGCCAAAAAATACAATTCTTCGATGTTTCTTGCCAGACAAGAGTAATCCGCTTCTTCAATCGTTTCCTCGCCACCGACGATTTTTCTTATCATCAATTTCTCCCGTATCAGGGAGCCATCGGAATCGTAGTATTTTACTTCTTTTGTTTTCATATCTTATGCTGTTATTTGGTTTCAATCATGGGCCATTTGTCCTTGTTGTATATGATGAACCAGGCTATTGGGGCAATTGTGGTGAATCAATTATTGTTTTCGGATAAATTTGCTGATTTCCGCTGAAATTCTTTCCATTTCAGACTTCGCATGATTTCTAGACAATTGTTTACAATAGAAAGGCTCTGCGGAACCGAATATATCGAAAAATAATTGTTGGGTATCTTTAGTTCGTCGCCGTTCACCTTTAATATTGATTGCATCAGCATATTTACCACATGCAAATATTACAATCTGAAAATGAGACCAGAACTCTTTCGTCTCCTTCATCATATCGAATCTCTTCTTAATATTAGCTTCAACATCCATTGGAGTGCAGTGACTTTTGCGTGGTGTACCGTTCAATTCTGTAATAAAGGCCCTTTCCCAAAAATTGAAGAATTCAGGCTTTGGCCCTCCAAAGATGTTACAAATAAGTCGTTGGTACCAATAATATGTGGTTGCATAAAGTCTTTCGGTTTTTCCATCTTTCTCAAGGTTATACCACAGTTTGTACGGTTGCTGATAAAAAGGATATGTCGGAACAAAATAATCCGGGAATTGATACTTATCAAAAGAGACCTCTTTTGGCAGATTTTTTGGGATATATTCTCTTGAACTATCGTGAATCATTTTCCACCAATGCTCTTGATTTGGCTTATAAAATTTGTTATAGTCAGAATTCTTGTCTTCAATATCCTTAATATCATACCCCGCCTCTTGACCAACAATAAGTATTTCGGCATTTGGATTACCATACCCGATAAACTGACCCGCCCAGTCTTTGTGATCAACTAAATCTTTGAATTTGAATTTACTAAAATCCATATGGCTAACTATTTATATTTATTTAACATCTTCTCTATCAGTCCTTTCATCTCCTCCCTCAGCCACTTCGGCTCCAGCACTTCAACGGTACCGGCACGTGAGAGCAGTTCCTGCTCAAAATCATATTCCGGAGCAAGGAAATATCGGAATATAGAATAATCCGGATGTGTCTCCACTTCCTTCTGGCTCCAATGCAGCGGAAGGGACCGTACGAATGACTGCTGGTTGTCGGTGACTTTCAGCGTCACGAATTCCGGCTTCCTGTCAGAGAGAAAGATTCCGAAGCTCTTGGAGCAAAATCCCCTCGGGTCAAATCCTTTCGGATACTTGAATCTGGTCTCGGTTTCTTCAACTGAATTCATCCTGTCCAAGCCATATACTCTAATTTCACCCAGATGCCGGTCGCTTATTCCTATCAAATACCATCTCTGCTTATAGACTTTCAAGAAGTACGGCTCAATCTCCATCGTGTACTCTTCCGGATTCCAGAATGTTCGGTAGCTGACTTTCAGGGTATGGCTGTCCTTCATTGCGCTGATGATAGTAAACAGATGCTCACGCCCTTTCGGTACGGACTCGAAAAGTATGCGGTCGTTCAGCGCCTTGCTTTCCTGCACAAGATTTTCTGTGGCTATGGTATCAAGCAGCCAGGTCTGCATCGTCCCGTCATCAACATTCTCTTCATTCAGGATATAGAATTCATTGGTATGTCTGTCACAGGAAATAGTAACGCCATACAAATCCTTTATAGCACCGACGTGCCGGTTGAAGGTCCTGTATGACAAAGGACTTCTGTCATCATTGAGTTCGCTCGCATTCTCCCACAATCGGGATAGTTCAGGAAACGTTATCCTCCTCCTTCTTCGAATTATACTGAGCAGCCAGTTCTGCTTCTGAATCATTGTAGCCATAATTGTAATCGATGTTGCAAAGATATACTCACCTTATGCACAAATAATGTCACAAGCAAATTTAATACAATTTATTTGCTTCTGACAAAAATTGGGTATGAGGCTGCATTATGTTTGCGGAAAATTAAACGCAATATGGATAGCACAATTTTAAAACTCGTGTTGGACAACAACACCAATGGAATTTCGAATCCCCGAACCAGAGAATCTCAAATTAAATTATGGAACCGATGCATCAAGAAGTGGAATGATGCACATCCTATCACCAAAGTCAAGTTGGAAGATCTGGCAAATGAACTTTATCTCAGATGGCCTCAGATGTATATTGGCTATTCCCCAGACTCTCTCTACTGCTCCTTCAGTTACGTTGACTACATATTTCAAAACAATGATGATGGACAGATCTGCGGTGGTATGTTTATCAGAGAAGGCAAAAAGCCGACAAAGACTATAAATATGACAGCCAACCAGATCGTTGACCTGATAGGGATAATCAGACCTATACACTTTATGGGTAAAAATAGTACTCGTAAAATTCTAGATGAATTGACGAATAGGAATGATGAAAGATGTAGCGGATGTTCTGATCACAGCCAAACTGCCCTTGCATGGGCTAATCGTGCCTGGAATCTATACGATATCGGGCTTGTTGAGGAGGCGAAAATTGCTTGCACGAATTCATTGCTCTATAAGCGCATTGCTTGTCCAGACAGCAGAATGGGGGCGCTGGAGGCTGAAATGCACGTACTGATGGGCCAGATCTATTATTATACTTTCCAATGGGAGCTTGCGGAAAATTGCTTCAAGGAATGCTACAATCAATACTATAAAATATTCGAGTGTCCGGACTGGAAAGATGTTCTATATGCCGATGTGCCGAAGGAAGAACGGGATGATTATGATAATAACATTGTCGGCCCAACTATGTATCAGTACTGGGCACATACATATAGCACCTTCTTAAAAAAAAACAACCGTCTTCAGGAATCAGAAGAGATAAATAAACTTGGAAGTGATATGTACGACAAGATAAAAAAGGAAGATGATGACAACAATACGTTTATGACAGAGCTTGCGAGAATTCTATTTCGCTGCACCCGATTTCCTTGACAAAACCTGACAATTCGCCGTTGTACCTTTGCATCGTAAATTCAGGTACCAGCGATGCATGAACAGGGGACAGGTTCCGTTCATCTGTCTGTACATAAGAAACATACATCGGTATTTGGATGATTTCTCATACATAACCCTTTGTTGCTACTCCGACCAGTGTTCTACTTTCCAAAAGGTGTGGGTCTCCCGCCACATCGTGCGCCGGTCTGAAGCCCGTCACACCATGCATCGTGAGCCCCACTCATCATCTTAGTTCGGCATCAAGCCGAACCCCTCCGACAACCCTTACAGCCAGGCATATAGGCAATCATTTCCTGCAACCGTCCGTCAACCACCCGCATACCGCAGGTCAACCGTTATAGTCATACAGCACCGTTATCGGCAGTACCGCGTTCTGGAACATCATAGCCATCAGGACCGGCACCGCTCCGATTCACCGTATTATGGTGTGTGCCCCACGTGCCGAAGCAAGCATATAGCGCTGTTGAACCATCCCCCAGTCGTCACGACCGGCACACTCATCTTTTTAGTTTGGAGTCAATCCAAACCCGTCCGGCTGCAATCCCATCCGGCTCATAACAGACATTACCATCGCACGCGGGCGCAGTATCGTTTCTACTACCGGGGTCTTTATCATCACCGCGTTTTTAACATAACGGGAAGCTGGATTATGCTCTCCGTTCGTCGCGCGCTCCTCTCTGCAAGCATAATCCCCGTTATGTTAAAAGGCTATGTTATAGCGTTCTACAATCATTTCATTGAATTACTACTCGCACACAGCCATCCCTGCCGGGACGGACACAGCACCAGCATCAGTATCAGCATATAGGAACGACCGTCAGCAATCGGACATCCACCACCCCGTCCCGTCAGGCGCAACCGCAGGGCGGTCGCTGGCGTCAGCCATTCACAATTTCGTTCCGGTCGGCATAGCCGCCCTACAACAAATTGCGAACGTCAGCCGTAGGTAAAGCCGGGTGCCAAATGTCGGCAAAGCCGCCAAAAGGCACCCGGCTTCCCTTATGTTAGTTCGGCTCACGCCGAACCCCTCCAGCAACATTTACGTCAACATCGTCAACATCATAATCAACGTAATTGTCAACATCAGTGACGAAACAGTCAACATTTCACCATCTGCAACTCAACACGTCAACATTGCAATCATCACCGGAAGTCGGCCACTGGTGCTGCTGTCTTCCGAGGACTACGTCTTCTACAGACAGCATCCCCAGCGTCAGACCTCCTCCGTACTACCATACAGAAACATTTCTGGCTCCGTCTTTCTCACCCGGGCTTGCAGTCAGTCGGAGTGCTGCGCCCGCCACCTACACTGCACTACGGTTTGCACTACGCAGTCAGAGCCTACATTACGCAGGGCTGACCTACATTCCGTGGCAGGAACGCTGACGGCCACTCACGAAACTGCGACCATTCGGCAGAAGTCCCCGCGCAAACATCCTACCAACGGACATACGCAATACTCCCGTGCACGTGGTTGTCACCATCCCTGCTACTACATTGCGGACAGCCTTGCTTCATTACAGCTCTGACTTCTACGTTACAACCTGCGTTCCGTTTCTGTGGCGTTCTACGCACCCCAACTGACTGCAAGCCCTACCGGAATCGGTATCAGGAAGAGTACAGCCACTTTCCGGCACCATCCGGCTCGCTACAATGAATACCATAGCACCCTTGATGTCAGAAGTTACCTCCGCACCTGCGCGTGGGCTCATTGCCGCCATCACCGGAAGTCAGCCGATGGTGCTGACATCTTCCGAGGACTACGTCCCTACAGGTGTCATCCCCATCGTCAGCCCGCCTCCCGCACCAGAACCGGTACAGCATAACAGGACCGGAATACCGAAATCACACCGACCGGCAGCACAGCTTCTTCCGGCCTTATTGCCGTCATCCCGCTCCGCGTCTTTCCGCGGAGTCATCGGAGCCCTACAGCCGAGGCTTCGTTCCTCAGCCCCTGCTTCCGTTCTCCGCTGCCTGAACCGCTCCAAGCCGCTCCGCTACCGATGCAGCTCACAGCAGCCTAACACTCCCGACACACCAAGGACAGAATCAGCCCTACAGTCCCAAACCGTTTGCTCATTTCACCGTTTTTTCGTATATTGTAGTGCCAGTTAACTCTGTTTCAGCAAGTATGGCACATACCTTCCACCTCCCTATAAACCACCTTTGAGATTAAGAGTTCAAGCATACATAACACCATATGCCCTATGCCAAGATACTACCCCAATTCCAGATTCTCCGACTGCTGGTCATCGGCAGGCAACGTCACATTCTTCCACCGTGACGGAGTATGCTTCTGGAAGAAGCGTACCCGTCCGATGTTTCCACGCACTCCAGACCAGCTTGACCAGCTCCGGGTGCATCACCGCGCAATCAATGCCTGGAAGCGTCTCAGCCACGACACACAGACCGAATGGAACCGTCTTGCCGTTCCAGTTGTCAGCCATCGTCCGCCATTCGACGGAAAAGGCCGCATATCCGGCTACAACCTCTTCGTCAGCGCATATCACGGATTCGCGCAGCTGGGTAACGAACACGTTCCGGAACCGCAGCAGTTTCAGGATTTCCCGGTATTTGTCGCGGAATACTACAGTGCAGATATGTCATCATCAGAAAATCTGGTGCTTCGATTCCGTGTGCTTTTGCCCGAATGTCAGGAACCTACAAGATACCGCCTGTTGACGCGCCTGCAATTCACATATCCCGGTATGGGAAGAAATGCCGGCTATCTGCGCAGCCACATAGCCACCGGCAACTGCACCGCTGCTGACTGCATCGTTGATGTACCGGTTGAAGATTATATACGCAAATGGAATCTTAGCCTGAACCAGTACCAGGTGCACTGCCGCTACCTGCTCATCGATACAAACCATGCAAAGTTACATTTTTATCATGAACTCCGCGTGCTTTATTATCTTACTATATACAAACTGTAACAAATAATTTCTATTTTTACGCAAATTGTTGGACATAATGTTTTTACGAATGTCAAGGTTGTTGGATAAATTCGTAGTGTATCTGTCAAGACTCTACTACAGGAGTATAACGAAGACAGCGGAGAACTGCCCTGTTCCGGACAATGTGCGTGAGCATTGTGATGTGCCGTACCTCAACCGGTCAGGAAAGCAACTGCTGATGGATATATTTGAGCCGGTAGATGATAATCGGGAAAGGCCTGTGATTATATATATCCACGGTGGCGGTCTGGTGGTTGGGGACAAGATCATGTCCAAGGGATTTTGCATTGAATTGGCAAAGCGCGGCTTCCTGGTATTTGCACTCAACTATCAGCTTGCGCCCATAGTGTCTGTATATGACCAGTTTGATGATGTCAGCGCGGGAATGGACTATGTCGGTTCCAGAATCATTGACTTTGATGTCAATCCATTTCGCATTTATCTCGTAGCCGACAGTGCCGGAGCATACCTGTCTATATATACGGCGGCTATGGCAAAGTCGGCGAAAATCCAACAGGCTTTGGGACAGACTCCCACGAGAATGTCTTACAAGGCTATGGCACTTGTCGGCGGTATGTTCTACACCAGAAACAACGATGCAGTCGGTAAATATCTGTCCCATTTCTTCTATCGTGACGCACAGAAGAATAAAGCGATGGATCCGTATCTTGACCCCGGGAATGCGGAAGTGTCCGGAAATCTGCCGCCTTGTCTGCTGGTTACATCAGAACACGATATTCTCAGGAAATATTCGGAAAAGCTCTTAGGTATTCTCTGGAAACACAATATAGACTATCATTTTGTGTATATGGGCGATGACAAGCGTTTCACACACGTATATCCTGTACTGCATCCTGAGGATCCCGAAAGCCAGAAAGTAATAGATATTATTAAAGAGTGGTTCGATAAGTATTAGAATCTGTTTACAATCAATGTTGAATATAGAAAATGTCAAGTCCTGGCAACTCATACAGAGAGAGAATCAGGATAATCTCGATGGAATGGCTATAGATTTCGGTATAAACCGACTGTCATACCGTCAGCTTTTTTCCGTATGGGAGAACAATGCCAGAATGTTTACGGCTCTTGGCATTACACGTAAAAACAACTCGCGTGTGATGATGTGTATGCCGAATTCCGTAGAATGTATCAATATTATATACGGACTTGATATGACAGGTGCCATACCTGTGTTCTTCCCGGAGTTCACATTCCCCATCAGGAAGGTGGTGTCAATGATCAGAGACCAGTCGATTACAGACATCGTGATATCGGATTTCCTTTACAGCACATTCTTTCTCAAGGCTAAAGTCCTGTTCCGGGAACACGGAATCAGAAATATCATTACCGTGAAAAGTACGGATGTGAACCGTGATGTGCCATTCCCGTTCTGTATCGGCACGTCGTTCATGTCATTTGCCTGCAGGGCATTCAAATATCGTCAGGACTATCATTCTCTGCTCAAAAAACACAGAGACGGTGATATCTGCTACGATGAGGCACCGGACAGTGCCGTGTCAATAATACTCTCCACATCCGGCTCAACTACAGGACTCGGCCGGCAGATACCGTTCTCCGACTACAACCGCAACGCGATGGCCAGGCAATTGATGACATCAGACCTTGGAATTGTAAGCCGTGGCCTGCGTATTGCCTTGATGCTGAGTATGGTATCCCCATACGTGACAATTTCGTCGCTGCATTCCATGCTGGTGGCAGGAGGAACCATAGTTGGAGATCCGCTGTATCTTTTCAAGGTAATGCTTAACAAGCAGTGGGTGGAGTCGCTGATAGACTCCAGGCCAAATGTAGTTCTGGCAATCAATCATTTCTGGAAAGATTTCATGAAAAACAAGGCCAGCCATAAAGCAGATTTGAGTTTTCTGAAATACGTAGTGTCAGGCGGTTCGTATTCATCTCCTGAGGATTTGCAGAACCTGCAGGATTTCCTGCGCAGCCATAATTCCAATGCGTACGTGATCAATGGCTATGGCGCATCTGAGCTGGGTGGCTGCTGTATGGCACTTACTGACAAGTGCCAGCGCTTCGACTCAATGGGCATTCCATTGCCTGGAGTGAAGACACGCATCAGGGACGATGGCGGTAATTTCATAGTTCCTGCAGATGAGCCCTTGCAGGGGGAACTGTATGTCTGTACAGAGACCCTGTCTCCGGATTTCCCCGGTGAAAAGGCTACTTTCAAGACAGAAATCATAGATGGAGAACGCTATTTCAAAACGAAGGACATAGTGAAATATCACGATGACGGCAGCTATGATTTCGTAACACGTGTTGATATGATGTTCCAGATTGTGTCCGGAATAAAATACTATCCTCTGATAGTAGAGGGCATAATCCGCAGGAGCGCAGGTGATATGGTGGAAAACTGCGCCATAATAGGTGAGCCTATGGGCAACGGTATTCACGATATTGTGCTGTATGTGGTTTTGCGTCACGGTATAAGTGCTGGTATCGGAACCGTCAATGAGCTCTTCTCAAGGATACTCATTACCAAAAGTGTCTCATCTGATAATAGGATTGAGATGTATGAATTGCCCGACAAGGTGATTTTTGCCGGCAATCTCCCACTCAATGCCGGCGGAAAGACAGATTACCATCAGCTTCGTGATACGCCCGTTCCAGGTGTGTCCTTCCGTATAGCCAAGAATGTGATGACAGACACTTTTATAGTAATTCCTACTTTCCCCAGTCGGCACGGTCAAGGGCACGGTAACCGATAGCTTCGGCAATGTGGTGCTTTTGAATATTCTCCGTGCCTTCCAAGTCCGCAATGGTACGTGCCACGCGAACGATGCGGTCGTATGCACGTGCAGAAAGATGCAGGCTGTCTATGGCTCTGCGGAGCATTTCAAGCCCATTCCTGTCAGGTTCGGCGAACTGACGCATCAGGCGGCTTGTCATCTGGGCATTGCAATATATTCCCGGAACATTGCGGAAACGCTCTTCCTGACGCTTCCTGGCGCAGACAACACGTTCGCGTATGCTTGCCGAAGGTTCACCCGGGGCGGTGCGGCTCATTTCCCCAAAGTCCAGCGGAGCGATTTCAATCTGTAGGTCAAACCTGTCCATCAACGGCCCGGAAATACGGTTCAGATAGCGTGCGATGGCATCGGGACGGCAGTTGCAGGGATGCGTCGGATGTGTGTAGTAACCGCACGGACAGGGATTCATTGAAGCCACCAGCATAAATGATGCGTAAGCCTCCGGTGAGGCACGTATAGTTTTATTTCAGAGCATCACCACCCTTGGTGAAGAGTAACAATCAGGAATTCCTCATTGCCATCCTTCACAGCCTGAATGTTATCCGGACTAAGGTAGTTATAGTCAGAAGTTCTCAGCTCCGTCCATACACCAATAATAATTTCAATGGCGACATGACAAAAGACAATTCTCGGTATTTTCGCTATATTCGCGTCAGATAAATTGCAAGATTAGCACTATGACAGAATTTGAGAAAATGCGTCAAGAGGAATTTTATGACTTTATGGACAATGAATGTCTCGCAAGTTATAATAGGGCCAAACATTTGTGTGCCCGTCTGCAGACGATGACAACCGATGATTCCGATTATCGTGAGGTGATTGAAACGCTGATTCCGGGGATACCACAGTCATCAACAGTTGCGCCTCCTTTCATCTGTGACCATGGCCATGGAATACATCTTGGGGAAAATGTTTTCATAAATTATAACGGAACGATGATTGACGGAGGAATGATTACCATAGGCGATAACACGCAGATTGGTCCCAATTGCCAATTCCTCACTCCTAACCATCCCATTGACTATCTGGAGCGTCGAAAGTCCATCGAATGTTGTTCACCGATTACTGTCGGCTCGGACTGTTGGTTCGGCGGCGGTGTGACCGTCTGCCCTGGCGTTCACATCGGAGACCGTTGCATAATCGGTGCTGGCAGCGTAGTAGTAAAGGATATTCCTTCAGACTCAATGGCGGTTGGAAATCCCTGCAAGGTAATAAAGAATCTCGCGAAAGAACGCTGAACTACCAGGACCAGCTTCTTGCGTTCATTCAGACTCAACATTGTTGCCCGAATTTGTAATAGTTTTCTGCTTCTTGGATTTGGGCGACAGGTCGTGTATGAGGATGAGTCTCCGGCTGCCGACCTTACAGGGATGAATGACTATTACAGAATGTTCAAGGGCGAAAAGGGGCCGCGTACCATTACACTGATTCCCAAGGACACAAAATTCTACGTACAGAATGATGAGAAGGCTTTGGACGTGGTGAAACGTATGATATACCGGACATCGTGAAGGCTAATATCGCCGAACTTTCCCCGACCGAGACCACCGTCTATATGGAAATGCAGATTATGGAGCCCCATTCAGTCAAGGGACATGTCGGGAGCGACTTCACTCTGACATTTGAAAACGGCAGGGAACTCAAACCGCTGCGCATTGAAGGCGTAAAGACCGATGTCGTGCAGCAGGGAGTAAATGGTAACGTGGGGATTTACAATAAAAAACATTTCAGTTCACTTCCAATTCCTGCAGTAGCTGTATCAGTTCACGGACATCATCGTCTGACAGGCTGTTGTCGCTGATGAATGTGTTGAGCAATGATTTGGCGGAACCGTCAAACAGGCTGTCCTTCAGGTTCTTCAATGTCCAGCGGGTGTATTCGCCCTTCTCTATCAGCGGATAGAACACGTGTTTCTTGCCCTCCTGCCTGTGCCCGAGGAAACCTTTCTGTTCCAGAATCCGCATGAATGTCTGAACAGTTGTATAGGCAGGCTTGGGTTCAGGCATTTCCTGGAGAACGTCATCGACACTGCAATGACGTTTCTCCCAGATTATGCCCATTATGGGCTGTTCCCTTTCTGATAATGCTTTCATGCCGTTTCACTCGATATGTGTGGGACTCAGATACAGATTTCTGGTAAAGGTGGTTATCCAGCCTTCAAGCTTGTCGAGAATCTGATTCAGGTATGCTACTGGAACTGACTCGTCATCAGGAAGTTCAAACAGCACTATTGCGTTTCTTTCATTTCCGTCCGGACAGTTCTCCTTGAAGTATGGCACCAGCTGGTCAAATGCTATCGGTGCAAGCTTTGATGCGTCATTGCCCTTGCATACGCACAGCTTTCCGCCAATGAATCCCATTCTGAAG
>JAZUJU010000158.1:0-8374 GCA_045642985.1 Bacteroidaceae bacterium
TCTGATTTTTGACGGCAATATTGACGAGACCGAAGTCGGTATGCTGTTCGAGGGGATGCCGATGACAATATCCATCGGTGCCCTTCAGGACTATAAATTCAACGCGACACTTGAATACGTCTCGCCGAAGGCTGTGGAAAGTAACGGTGCCAACCAGTTCGAGGTGAAGGCGGCAGTGAGCGTCCAGTCCGACAAGATGATCCGTTCCGGTTACAGCGCCAATGCTGAAATCGTGCTCGAAACGGTGAAAAATGTACTGTCAGTTCCCGAAAGTGCGCTGGAGTTCAGGGGTGACGACACATTCGTTTATCTGAAGAACGAAAAGGGCGAATATAAGCTCCAGAAGGTTAAAACCGGTCTGAGTGACGGTGTCAACATCGAGATAAAGAGCGGTCTTAAGGAAGGTGACACCGTAAGGGGTCCGCAGATTATCGAGGACGATGAGGAACTCGGACAGTTTGAAACCGAGTCGGATGCCGATGCGGAATCCGAGTCTGGGAATGATGATGAGGAATAATGGACTATATCAACCCGACCAACAGGATTATGATGAAGAAGTTTTTATCGGCAGCGCTCCTGATTCTGTTCTCTGCACACGTATTCGCGCAGGGATGGACATTGAAGGACTGCATTGACTATGCGTTGGAAAACAACATAACGGTGCGTCAGAACGCTATTGCGGTTGAACAGCGGGAGAACGACCTGAGTACCGCCAAGGGCAGAAGACTGCCGGGCGTCAGTGCAGGTGCATCGCAGAACTTCTCTTTTGGCCGCGGACTTACGGCAATGAATATCTACGAGAACACCAACACGACAAGCACTTCGTTCAGCCTGGGTGCTGACATGACATTGTTTCAGGGTTTTGCAATCAGAGACAACATAGCCGTCAGCAAGCTCAATCTGGAGTCTGCGACTGCAGATCTTGAGAAGGCCCGTGATGATATCAGAGTCGCTGTGGCTCAGGCATACGTGCAGATTCTCTACAGCAAAGCTATTGTCGATGTCGCCGGATTTCAGGTAAGTGTCGATTCCATGCAGGTGGAGAGGCTTATGGCGATGCAGGAAAACGGGAAGGCAAGTATGGCTGACGTTTCGGCCCAGAAAGCCACGCTCGCAAAGAGTGAACTGTCGCTGACTCAGGCCAGAAACAGCCTTGGCATAGCTCTGCTTGATCTGACCCAGCTGCTTGAACTCAGCTCGCCCGAGGGCTTTGACATTGAGCTGCCTGACTCGTCTGCTTTCAATCCTGCCAGCCTGCCTGTCCTGGCAAATCCTGAAGATATCTTTATGGAGGCATCTGTCATCAAACCTGGCATCCGCTCCGAGCAGATAAGGCTGAAGAGTGCCGAACAGAACATTAAGATGGCAAAGGGCAATTACGTGCCGTCACTGTCGCTGAGCGGAGGCATCGGCTCCAACTACTACACAAACTCCCGCGGTGAATCCGACGGATTCGGCACGCAGTTGAGCAACAATTTCAGCCAGTACATCGGTCTGTCGCTCAACATCCCGGTGTTCAGCCGCTTGTCGAACCGCAATGGAGTAAGGTCGGCGCAGCTGTCCTACAGGAACCAGCAGCTGCAGCTTGACAATGTCCGCAAATCACTCTACAAGGAGATACAGCAGGCCTACTATAATGCCGTCGCTTCTGAGTCAAAGTACCTCAGCAGCGTGGCCGCCGAGACCAGTGCGCTGGAATCGTTCAATATAACCGAGGCCAAGTACGAAGAAGGGAAGGCCGGTATAACCGAATACAACGAGTCGAAAAGCCGTTGGATAAGTGCCGCTTCGGATCTGGCACAGGCACGCTATGAATATCTGTATCAGACAAAACTCCTGGATTTTTATCGCGGAATGGAGCTGTCATTCTAATTTTATGTATTTTTGTATGAACCGTTTTATTTTTGCCACTATGAAAAGAATATTTAGTCTATTGGCTGTTGTTGCTGTTCTGGCATTTGCCGGCGGCATTTTATCAGAGGCAGTTGCTGCAGGTACCATAAAGGAATCGGGCAATCTGGTAACAAAGAACTTTCCTATGTCTCCGTTCAAGGGGGTCAAGGTCAGCGGTATTTTTGGTATCGAATTTATTCAGACAGATACCGAAGGCGACTATCGTATTGAGGTGACAAGTTCCGACAATATTGTGGAACACATTGTTCCTGTCATTAACGAAGAAGGTATCCTTGAAATCACATTTGACACAAAGGTAAAGTTCAGACTCAAGAAAATCAATGTCAAGGTTTACGGTCATGTCCTGAACAATGTCCGTATGAGCGGTACCGGCGATTTCAAGTGCTTGGGCAACATAAACTCCGATGACCTGACAGTCAATGTTTCCGGAACCGGAGACATCGAAATTGCCAGCCTGAACGCGAAAAAGGCCGAGCTTAACATTTCAGGTGCCGGTAGTATTATGGCTAATGAAATCACTTCAGACAATCTCTCAATGAAACTGTCAGGAGCAGGAGGTATTCAGCTCAACAATTTCAAGGGCGGTGACATAAAGGCCCGCGTTTCGGGAGCCGGAGGTATCAAAATCAAGGGTAAGGCTTCTGATGGAGACTTCATCGTTTCGGGAGCCGGAAGCATCGACATCACACACCTGAAACTTGACAACTGCACTACTTCGATGTCCGGCGCAGGTCGCGTAAAGAGATGATGATGAGGAAACTGCTTAATACGTTGGCGTTGCTGACAATAATTGCGGCGATGTCATCCTGCGAGAGATACACCCGCGTTGTGGTGGACGAAACTGCCGTTCAGAATGTCGGTACGGTAACTTTCACAGTCAGACAGTCAGACTGGGAGTATTCCAATCTGGATAACAACAATTTCTTCTCGGTAAGAGTAAAAATGCCGGAAATCACGAGGGACGTGTTTAATTACGGTATGATAAAGGTATATCGTGCATACGATTTCAATGCTGACGGAAGTAACACTTCGGCATATCAGATCGAATTGCCCTATGTCCGTCATCACGAGGTCCTGGTTGGCAAGGATCTGTGGGCTGACTATACCGAGACTGTTGACTACGATTTTGAGATAGGCTATATCACGATATATTACACTGTCAGCGATTTCAACTACGAATTGGACACCAGGTTCGTCCCGGATCAGATGCAGTTCCGATGTGTGATGCTATTATGATAGCAAAAGACTGATTTTTGTTGCAAAATGTTTGCATATTGCCAAAATGAGTGTAACTTTGCATCGAAACTTGAGAGAATTATGAGATTAAGCTACAACCATTATTACTATTATTACTGCGCGTAGGCGTGGGGCTGGTTTGTGTGCTTAAGTGAATAATGAATAGAACATTAAAACCTGTCCCACATGCGGGCAGGTTTTTTTTGTGTATGGCGAATAATAATTAAAAATAGAAATTATGGAAAGAAAGTTTTGGGAAGAGGAAATTGAGACGATGTCGCGCCCCAATCTTGAAAAACTGCAGGTTGAACGACTCAGAAAGACTGTAGGGATAGCCATGGGCTCAAAGTTCTATGCTCCGATTTTCAAGGAAAAGGGTATCACGCCCGAGAGTATAAAATCTGTGGAGGATATACGGAAATTCCCGTTCACGACAAAGAATGACCTTCGTTCGACATATCCGTTCGGCATTGCTTCAATTCCATTGCAGAAAGTAGTGAGGCTGCATTCTTCGAGCGGCACTACCGGTAATCCTACCGTAGTTCTCCATTCCAGGAAGGATATTGACGAATGGGCGAATGCGATGGCCCGCAGCATGTATGCCACAGGTCTGCGTGACACTGACATCATTCAGAATACTTCGGGTTACGGAATGTTCACCGGCGGTCTTGGAATACAATATGCCGCTGAGCGCCTCGGTGCACTGACTGTGCCGTCTGCCGCCGGCAACAGCGCCCGTCAGTTCAAGTTCATACAGGATTTCGGGACGACTGCCCTCCACTGTATTCCAAGCTACGCCACACGTCTGGCCGCTTATTTCAGAGAGCATGGAGTAGATCCCCGTGACTCTACAGTCAGCAGGATGATTATCGGTGCCGAACCTCATTCCGAGGCACAGCGCAAGCGCATTGAGGAGATATGGGGCTGCAAGGCATACAACAATTTCGGTATGAGTGAGATGTGCGGTCCGGGTGTGGCAATCGAATGTGAGGAACAGAACGGCATGCACATCTGGGAGGATAATTATATCGTCGAGATTGTGGATCCTGTCACCTTGGAACCTGTTCCTGATGGTGAACTTGGTGAACTTGTTCTGACAACTCTGAACCGCGAGGCAATGCCTCTGTTCCGTTACCGCACCCGCGACCTGACCCGGTTCCTGCCGGGAGACTGTCCGTGCGGCCGTACCCACAGACGTCTGCAGCGGTTCCAGGGCCGCAGCGATGACATGATAATTGTCAAGGGTGTCAACATATTCCCGATACAGATAGAGAAGATACTGATGCAGTTCCCGGAGCTGGCTAGTGATTTCCTCATCATCATACAGACTGTAGGCGACAATGATGAGATGACTGTTCAGGTCGAACTGGCCAGGTCAACTGACGATTTCGTCATGCTGGAAAATATGCGCCGCGAAATCGTTCGCCGTTTGAAGGACGAGATTCTGCTGACTCCGACAGTCCAGCTGGTCGGCAAGGGCGTGATTCCGCAGAGCGACGGCAAGGCAGTGAGAGTTAGGGATTTAAGAAATAACCATTAATAAGTGACAGAATATGAAAACGATAAAGCAACTTTCCATTTTCCTCGAAAACCGACAGGGCAGTCTCAACCGAATCCTGAGTGTCCTCAGCAACCAGAATGTCGAACTGCAGGCCGCATCGGTGGCTGACACCAACGACTATGGCATTCTGCGTCTCATTACCTCGAATCAGACAAAGGCGGCCCAACTTCTTTCGGAGGCTGGATTTCTGGTCAATCAGAATGAGGTGATGGCGGTTTCGATTGACAACAACATTGCAGCATTTGCAGCCGCTGTCGCCAAATTCAATGACAGCGGTGTGGCTCTCAACTATCTGTATACTTTTTCGAAAGATGGCAAACTGGTTCTGGTGCTTCGTCCCGCCGATTTGGAAAAGGCTGAGGATGTTGCCGAAAAGGCCGGTCTTGAACTGATTCAAGGTTGGGAATAATCAAATGTTTGTCTTACTTTAAATCCAGACCGATATGTTTCTGAAAGTCGCATTGCTCGTAGTGTTCTTTGCAATAATGATTGGCGTCGGTATCTACTGTCGTAAAACAGCCACCGATGTACACGGATTTGTCCTTGGAGGACGTAATGTGGGTTCGTGGCTTACCGCTTTCGCCTTTGGTACATCATATTTCTCTGCTGTCATTTTTGTAGGATATGCAGGTCAGTTCGGTTGGAAGTATGGCGTATCGGCTACCTGGATAGGAATAGGAAACGCACTGATAGGTTCGCTGCTTGCCTGGCGTATCCTTGGCCGAAGGACCAGACTGCTGACCCAGCATCTGCACAGCGCCACTATGCCCGATTTCTTCGGTTCGCGCTTCGATTCCAGTGCGCTGAAGATTGCCGCTTCGGTCATTGTGTTCGTGTTCCTGATTCCGTATACAGCCTCGTTATACAATGGCCTGTCCCGACTGTTCGGAATGGCTTTCGGAATTGACTACACTTGGTGCGTAGTGGGTATGGCAGTGCTGACGGCAATATATGTGCTGGTAGGCGGATATATGGCCACGGCTATAAACGATTTCATACAGGGACTGATTATGCTGTTCGGAATATGCGCTGTGATTGCGGCTGTTCTGAAATGCAACGGAGGATTCGACATGGCTCTGCAGACCCTGTCGCAGATGCAGTCAGAGACGGCTCCCAACCTGTCCGGCGCGTTCGTGTCATTCTTCGGCCCTCAGCCTCTCTATCTGCTCGGAGTTGTCCTGCTGACATCTCTCGGAACATGGGGACTGCCCCAGATGGTGGGCAAGTTCTATGCAATCCGCGATGAGAACGCCATCCGCAAGGGTACGTTCATTTCAACGATGTTTGCCTTTGTTGTGGCGGGCGGCTGCTATTTCCTTGGCGGCTTCGGACGCCTATACAGTAATGTCATCGAGTATTCCGCCAATGGTACTCCCATCTATGACAGCATCGTTCCGTCAATGTTGCAGTCCCTGCCAGATGTGATGATAGCCATTGTGATTATCCTGGTGCTCTCGGCATCAATGTCAACGCTGTCATCGCTGGTTCTGACATCGGGCTCAACCCTGACACTCGACATAATCTTTGCCGGAAATGACCGCGCCAAGTCCAAGGAAGGCGAAAAGTCGGTGCTGCTCTGCATCCGTCTGTTCGTACTCTTCTTCATAGCCGTGTCGTCAGTCATCGCCATAGTTCAGGCCAAAAGCTCCGTCACTTTCATCGCCCAGCTGATGGGTATCTCGTGGGGCGCTCTGGCAGGAGCCTTTCTTGCTCCGTTCCTGTACGGCCTATACTGGAAGCGTACGACTCCTGCAGCGGTGTGGACAAGCTTTGCGGTCGGAGTGGCAATAATGTGCGGTTGTATGTACGGTACATTCACCCATACGCAGTTCATCTCGCCCTTCTTCTCGTCACCTATCAATGCTGGTGTGCTGGCGATGCTTGCCGGACTTGTCATTGTACCTGTCGTCAGCATCATCACTCCCGTCCGTAACAGGAAGGATGTGGATGATATGTTCAGATGCTATGAGCGCTCTGTTGTCGTACGCGCTTCGGATACACTGGTTGAAGGCGAGGAAATGGAGTAGACCGGTGCTGTCTTTGCAAATATGATGTATCTTTGCGGAAAATAAAAATATTCTGAACGATATGAAAAAACTGCTCTGTATCATCTGTCTGGGATTCTTGTCCATGACTTATCTGTACGCACAGAACGATGAAATAACTAACGATCTGGTAATAGAACTGCTGCGGGAAGGCTTTACGACAAACGATATCATCGGCTTGATTGATAACAGTTCGGGACAGGAATCTCACGTTCTCGGTGTCGTATATGCGTCAGCTGAAGGAGGCCGGAGCGGATTCTGAGATGATACAGTACCTGCAGAAGATAGCAAAGACTGATTTCGGTATGGAGGGAGTCTATTGGACCAACACCCCTGACAAACCCGTCAAGATTTACCGTTCTCAGTTCGAGTCAGAGGAGAGCGGATTCAATCTTGGAACATTGGCGGCTGGCGCCCTGGTCGGTGCAGTTGCAGCCGGTGCCCTGTCCGGCAGTGCCCCTTCGCCGGCTCTCGGTGCCGGCCTCGGCGCGGGAACGGTTCTGCTTGCCAGTACCGGCAAGGATGTGGAGAAACTGGCCATCATGGGTCCCACATCCAAGAATGTGGTTTCTACAACGCGTCCCGTTTTCCGCTTTTATCTTCCCAAGCAGTCTTCCGATTCTTTTGCAAAAGAGGCTGACAACTGGTATTACTCGATTATGAATCAGATAATGAGCCCGAACGAGTTCCAGATTGTCAAGATGAAACAGAAGAACCGTCGTATCTTCCCGTCAAACGCATCTTATTCAGTTGCGGGCTTCTCGGCTTCGAACGCCAAGTCGCGCGTTGTGGTCGATTTCCAGATAGAGGAGGTCAACAACAATACTTTTGATATCATTTTCCAGGAGGATCTGGAACCGGGCGAGTATGTGTTCTTCTGGAAGAACGGCCTTTCAAGCGAACTTTTCAAACAGCATGTCTTCGGCTTCGACTTCTCGATCCAGCCGGGAGCCGGCGCAGATTACGCAGTTGGGGGATACACTGACGAAACAGCGGAATGAGTATCAGACTGATGCGCAACAGCAACGACAGGAAATCGGCAGGCAGGCTCTTCGGTGATGTCCGCTTGTCGCTTGTTTCGGCAGTGCTGTCCCTGCTGAATGTGGCAATGTTCCACGCGCCGTTCTTCGGCTATGCGGCCGAGAATGTTGAAAAGGGCTTCAACGGAGGACTTATTATGGTAAGTCTGGTGCTGCTGATGCTGCTGCTGAACTACCTCGCATTCTATCTGATTCTGTATTTGGGACGAATAGTCGGCAAGATACTGCTGTCCTTCCTGTTCATCGGAAGTTCCATAGGCTACTATTTCATCAGGACATACGATGTCATGATTGATGACACCATGATGGGCAATGTCTTCAACACGAACTATTCCGAGGCATCGGCATACTATTCGGCATCCGCACTTCTGTATGTCCTGTTCATGGGAATACTGCCGTCGGTTCTGCTGTTCATCACAAAGATTGACTACGGCAGGCTGAAGGGTTTTTTCAAAAACATCGGATATACTCTTGTCGTCTGTATAGTGATTGCTTTTGTCAACATTACGAACTGGCCCTGGATTGACAGACATTCGACGGTGGGCGGCAGTCTTGTGCTTCCGTGGTCGTATGTTATC
>JAZUJU010000159.1:0-7424 GCA_045642985.1 Bacteroidaceae bacterium
CGGCCAGACGATACACCGGCAGGTAGAACCGCGAACGCGGATCCAGGTCTTCGCTTTCCTGCAGCTCCAGCTCGGTCTGCTGCAACACCAGCCTACGGTACTTGTATTTCTTGTCCACCCAGGTGTAGCTGAGTGCTCCGGCAAGAGTGAGAATAAGTATTATTGATATGATTTTCCCGCCATTTCTGGAGAACAGTTTATCTGGTAGGCGGCGTATGTGTCTGCCTGCCAGGACGTGCAGACCTATGATGCAGAATATCAGTATCCACGGCGTAAACAGCAGTCTGGTATCGGCATAGGTGCGGAACGCTTCGGCCGCTTCGGAGGAATTGGTCTGCAGGGTGAGCAGCAGGATTTGAGGAATTATGGGGTATCCGAGTGTATAGTACAGCCCCAGATCTATGAGCGCAACTGCGTACAGTACGCCGGCAATGATGCCTCTGACTGCATTTCTCGCTCCTGCGGGGATGAGCATAAGCAGAGCACAGAGACAGTAGAGATCCAGCCACAGTTCGATAAGCCCTGCCATGCGGCTGCCGTTCCACAGTACGCATATCGTACACAGGCTTCCAAGCAGAAGCATGCACACGAAGAACACGAAATTGTTTTTTATGGGGCCGAGCATACCGGGTCTGGAAAATCGAAAACCAAAGTTAGCAAAACAAACTGTCAAAGTCGTAATATACAATGCGAAAAGTCAGCTGAATGTCGAATAATTATTATATTTGAACGCTCGAAATGATAAAATTAACGAACAAAAACGACTGAGTATATGAAGACAAGTTTCTGGATGGCTGTCGCGGTATCTGCAATCTGTGCCTTAGGTTGCAGCAAGCCGGATTCTACGCCACTCCCAACACCTACTCCTACTCCGACACCAACACCTACTCCTCCGCCTACTCCCCCTGAGGAGGATTATTTCAAAGCTGACATCAAGGACATATATGCTTTCAATGCAGGCGGGTCCGGCATTGACATGCAGGTCAACTACGAGACAAATATCAGCGGATGGACTGTCATCCCGAGCGAAAGCTGGTGCAGGATAGAGGTCGAGAGCGACAGATTTGTCATCCTTCCTGACGAATACAAGCCGACTGTCGGTCCCGACGGCCAGGGCGGTTACCTATACACCGAGCCGCGCAGCTGTACTGTCAAAGTTACGGCGGGTACAGTATTCAGCAAGACTTTCACTGTCATTCAGGAGAGTATGACGATTATCAGCATTCCTTTCCAGCCTGTGATGCTGAGTGCGGCGGGAGAGTCGGCTGATGTGCTTGTCAACAACAACTGCTACAGCTGGACAGCCACAACCGATGTTTCGTGGCTGACACTCAAAAAGAAGGACGCATCGACTCTCACTGTCAAGTCGTCCGCACGCCCGGCATCCGTAACGGAGCCGCGTACCGCCACCGTAACTGTCGTTTCCGAACTCGACGACTGGGTTACGGCAAGCTTTACCGTCACCGATGCCGACGCGGAACTGTCCGGCGAAGATTTTGAATACGGAGACCACACCGACTGGGACTAAAACAAACGGAACATGAAAACAAGATTTTTTATCCTGATAGCAGTGCTCTCATTTGCAGGTTGCACCCGCACGGATGTGTTCCGTGGTGATGATGACTCTCTTACGGCTACAATAGACTGTGGCGTCAGCGCTACAAAAGCCATACTTTTAGACAATCCGGGCATACGTCTGGAGTCCCGATGGCAGGGTGGTGAGAATATCGGAGTTTTCGGTGACGGAAGCGAAAATGTGATGTTCGGCATTGCCGATGCTGACATTTCGGCTGACGGCCGTACAGCCCGTTTCAGGTCTGTTTCGGGAATCCCGGAGGGCGCACTGACGGCTCTGAGCCCCTATATGTCCGATGCCAGTTGGTACGGACAGGAAATTGTGACGGATATTCCCTCCGTTCAGCACTATACGACAAACAATGGCGTGGTGCAGCCTGACCCGAGCAGCAATTTTATGGTTGCGTCCGGTTCCGCGTCTGTGGGACTGACATTCCGCAACGCGATGGCCGTGCTTAAGATTGGCCAGGTGTTCGAGTCTGACATCACGCTTAAGAGCATAGAGTTCAGAGATTTGAGCGGCGCAGCGGTGTGCGGCGAAGCTCATCTGTCGTGGAACGGCGGAGCGCCTAAGGCCGAAATAACGGGAAAGGGCGGTGTCATCACCCTTGACTGCGGCGAAGGACTCTCATTTACTGCCGGACAGAAGGGCGTGTTCTTCCTGGTTGTTCCCGCCCGCGCATATCCGAACGGCTTTGAACTGACATTCAACGATGCGTCGGGTCCGAAGTGCGTCAGGACTGCTGGAACAGCCAAGGGCAAGACTCTGAACCGCAGCATCGTATATCTTATCGGCGATGTATCGTCGCGCGAGGTCCCCGAGGGTTCGACCAGCATTCTCAAGCCGACAGCGCAGGTTATGACTCCGGAAAAGATGGACAAGGTGCAGCTGCTGAGTGCATCGAGTACTTTTGTGACGGACGGAAACGGCAACAGAATTACACTGCCTGACCACAGCGATCTGATAATGCCGATTCTCAGTATGATAGTCCCTAAGGAGCTGAATCCTGCAGTGAACGGCTATCTGATTTTTGACGAACCGACTGACGACCTGCCAAACGGAGGCGTTTACAGGATAGACAAGTGCAACAGGCTGAACGCAGATTCCTACGAGATTGTTGCCTATCCCGAGGTCAATGTCGCCGCTCCTTTCGAGGAACTCAAGGCCGGAGAGCCTTTAGTGAATGAGCAGGGCGAACTTGTCGAGGACGGAGGCATTCCGCTGGACCTTACCAGCTATGTGTCCTCAATACGCGACGAACAGGGCAATGAACTGCAGTTCTGCATTTCGGATGGCCGGATTCTGCTGAGTGAGGAGGCTATGGCCGATATGCTGGGCGTTGAAACGAAAGCCACGATGAAGGCTAAGTTCTCGTCTCCTAAAGTCAGTCTCAACAGGAAGGACCCGAATATGGAAATATCAGTGGGAGGCTCACTCTCTCTTGACACCCGTATCGCTGTCAGGTATATGCAGGGCGAGTTCCAGTATATGCAGTACAGCGTCACTCCCGAGATTACCGCATCGCTTGGTGCCGTACTCAAGGCCGAGGGTAACATTGAGGGACAAGCCAGATTATACACTATTGACTTCCTTCCGATTCCTGTGGCACCGGCCGTGCTGGTGGTACCGCAGCTGGTGCTCAATGCCAAGGTGGGTGTGGGCGGAAGCCTGCAGGTGTCGGCAAGTCTTGACGTAACACAGGAACTTGGTACGTATTCCCTTGCTTACAACTATGGTGACGGCGGTACTCTGCGCTGGCGCCGTCCAGCCATCGACAAGGATCTGTCCTTCAATCCGAGTTTCGGCGGCATTGAGGGTTCTCTGTATGTCTATGGTGGCATCGGAGCTAACACCAACATTACTCTTTACGGAATGTGCGGCCTGGGTCTGGAGAATTATCTGACCTTCAAGCTCGGTACGGCTGCAAATTCTGACGGAAGCCTGAAGATGTTCCTGCAGCCTGAATTCGAGGTCACGCCTTCGCTGTGCTTCCCGTTCGGCTCCAAGAAGTTCGAGGACCTGACCGGCAAGGTCGAATTCGAGCCGATGTGGGAGAAGTACATCATTCCGAAATCTTCAATATCGCTTGTTCCAAAATTCAACTGGACCGAAAAGTACTACGATATTGATTTGGATGATGTCTCTTCGCTGCATACTCCGGTGTCGACCGGCGTCAAGGGAATAGACTATTCAATAAAGCTGTCGGGAGAATGTTCCGAGGATCTTAAGGTCGCACTCCTTTTCTATAAAGGAAACGGCATCAGTCGCGTTCCGCAGGGCCCGGACGATATGTTCGGCACAATTCTATCCAAGTTCAGAGCGGCCGGTATCGAGCATCTGTACAAGTTGTACCATATGTGTGACGAGACTCTTACAGGCATTGCCGATGAACCGTTTGACAGGATTATTGTAGGAACATACAAAGCGGGAACCGAAGACGAGACCTTCGAGGGCACTGCGACCGGTTCGTTCACTCAGGGACAGGCTTACGGTGTAGTTCCGGCTCTCATATCCGGGGATGCCGTGCGGATAATCAGCATCGGAAGTATAGCATCGTACTATAATCCGTTCATCTACTGGTGGCCGAACCGTTCAAACGGCGCTCCGTATGAGTGATTTGAATTGAAAACTGAAAGTCAAAAATATGAGGCAATTACTAACTTTACTTGCTGTCAGCGGAATGCTGACGGCGTCCGCTCAGGCGCAGAAACTTACAGAACAGTACTGCAATCCTCTTCCGATGGAGATAGGACCCGGTGCGAATGCGTCGGGTGACGTGTCGGTAATCTGCGATAACGGAACCTATTATATGTTCTGTACCGGCGGAGGCGCCTGGGTGTCACAGGACATGCTCAACTGGGAGTACAGACAGGTACGCCACGCGGCGCGAATCCCTGTGGCTCCCGATGTGGCAAAGTTCAACGGCCGCTTCTATATGTCAGGCAATGACAGCCCGCTCTATGTGGCGGATGACCCGCTGGGACCATACGAGCTTGTGGGCGAGTGGAGCAATACCGGCGAAATTTCGGAGGGATGGAACGGAGCATTCGACACCCATATTTTTGTGGACGATGACAATCAGCCGTATCTGTTCTGGCCTGGTCGCGGTATCAGCGGCATATTCGGCGTAAAGCTCAATCCGGACAGGATGAATGAGTTTGCCGGCAAGCCGGTGCATCTGTTCGGCTTCAACTCCGAGCATATATGGGAACGCTACGGCGAGATGAATGAGTATCCGGGAGTGGCCTGGATTGAGGGACCTTGGGTAATAAAGCGCGACGGAACCTACTATCTGGAGTATTCGGCATCGGGAACCCAATGGAAGACATACGCCGAGGGCTATTACACCTCGAAATCTCCGTTGGGACCATACCGTTATGCAGGTAACAATCCGCTCCTGCGCAAGACCGAAGGCCTTGTGACCGGTACTGCTCACGGTTCGATAGTGAAGGGACCGGACAACAATCTGTGGCAGTTCTATACCATAGTGCTGTCAAATCCTCCCGGTGGCCGCAGGATAGGTATGGACAGAGTCGTTTTTGACAAAAAGGGCAATATGTCCGTGACCGTTACCGACAGTCCTCAGCCGGCTCCATTGGCAGGCAGCCTTACGGACGCTCCGAAGTGCGTGCCTGTCACAATCAACAAGATGCGGGCGATGAACGCGCTCTCGAAGGCGTCGTCCGAACAGTTCGGATTCTTCGGTTCGTATGCCGTGGACGATTTCAGCGGTACGGTGTGGATGCCTGCCGAGGATGACCAGGAGCCGTCGCTGCTGATTGAGCTGTCTCCGGCAACGCGCTTCGATGTGGTGCAGCTATTTACCGTCAGCTCCATGCGCATTATGTTCGGCGGCATATCGCAGAGAATGTCGCGCGGATTCGGAGGCGGCGGAGCTGCGGCGCAGGTCTACAAGTACAGACTCGATGTATCGTCTGACGGCGAGAACTTCACAACGGTGCTCGACCGCACAGACAATACTGTGGCCCGTAACACCACATTCGACGAGTTCGCTCCTGTCGAGTGCCGCTTTGTGCGCCTGACCGTTACCGGATGGCCGCAGAACGCTCCGCGTGGGATTATCGACTTTACGGTATTCGGTTATCCTTCGGGCGAAAGACCCGCTGCAGTGGCATCGCCTGTATTCTCGAATCTTCCGCCTGACAGATAATCATGGACAGGGCCATAAAACTTACGTGGCGTGAACGGGTGGGGTACTGCTCCGGCGAGCTTGCCCAGAACCTGATATACCAGACAGTCAGTATCTGGCTTCTCTTCTACTACACGAATGTGTATGGACTTCAGCCGGGAGTAGCGGCTGTGATGTTCCTGATAGTGCGTATCATAGATGTGCTGTGGGATCCTTTTGTCGGCACTTTTGTCGATCACTCCTATCCGCGCTGGGGCAAGTACCGCTCGTGGCTGGTATTCGGCGGAATACCTCTGGCAGGTGCGGCGATTCTCTGTTTCTGGAACGGCTTCAACTCGTCACTGCTGTATGCGTATGTCACCTATATCGCACTCAGTATGTGCTTTACGCTGACCAGCGTGCCTTATGGCGCTCTCGGCGATTCGCTGACGCGCGATGTGAACGAGCTTACCATACTGACCAGCGTCAGAATGCTGTTCGCCAATTTCGCCGGTCTTCTGATCAAGACCCTGCCACTGATCATAGCCATATTTGCGCCCAAGGTTCTGAACGGGCAGACCGGCAGGATGGAGGCGGTCTATAACACTCCCGAGTCATCCTCTGCCTGGCTCATAACTATGAGCATATTCGCCGTGGCCGGTCTGTCACTGCTGTTCTTCTGTTTCTCGCAGACGCACGAGAAGATTGTGATGAACGCCTCGCAGTCGGCTGGCGTGCAGCTGAGCGATCTGTGGA
This sequence comes from Bacteroidaceae bacterium, assembly GCA_045642985.1. Taxonomy (GTDB): domain Bacteria; phylum Bacteroidota; class Bacteroidia; order Bacteroidales; family Bacteroidaceae; genus Colenecus. The sequence continues at coordinate 6,462 of JAZUJU010000159.1, forward strand.
AGGAACTTACTGGCAACAGACCTCTCAGAGTGCTGTCGCTTTTCTTCATCATCACTTTCGCTACGATGAGCATAAGCAATGCCGCAGATTCCTATTTCCTGACTTATGTTGCCGATGCGAACCCGTTCAGGACATCTCTATTCATGTGGCTGGGAACGATTCCTGCGTTCATATTCATACCGCTTGTGCCGGCAATGAAGCGCAGGACCGGCAAGCGCGGACTGTTCAATATATTCATAGGAGTCTCGATACTTGGAATGGGGCTTATGTATCTGACTGTCAACCTGAATGCTCTCAATTCGAATTTCACGTTGCTGTGTGTGGCGCAGTTCATAAAGAGCACTGGCATACTGGTGGCTACGGGGTATATGTGGGCTCTGGTACCGGAAGTCGTGACGTTCGGCGAGTATCTTACCGGCCGTCGTGTGGCGGCGATTGTCACGGCTCTGATATGCATATTCATGAAGGCGGGAATGGCTCTGGGTGGCGCCGTTCCGGGTCTGGTGCTTGATTGGGCGGGCTTCGATGCGGGGGCTGCGGTCCAGTCCGGGACTGCTCTTCAGGGTATCTTATGGCTGGTGACTGTCATTCCGGCCGTGCTGATGCTGTTGGCATCGTTCGTTATCGGCAGATATGAGCTGAGTGATGTAAAAATGACAGAGATTAACGGTATTGTGGAATCAAGACATCAGAATGACTGAGTATGCTGCTGGGTGTATCATCGTCGCTTGAACATAAGTCGCCAGAGGAGTGGGCCGAAAGGCATAAGTCACTCGGACTCGGCGCAGTAGTTTTTCCCGTGGATTATCTTGCGGGCGAAGAAACGGTAATGGCGTATAAGCGTGCTGCCGATGACGCCGGTCTGGTGATTGCCGAGGTCGGCGTGTGGCGCAACACTCTTGCCGCCGACCTGCAGGAGCGGGAACACTGGACTGACTATGCCATAGGTCAGCTGCGTATGGC
>JAZUJU010000160.1:0-3573 GCA_045642985.1 Bacteroidaceae bacterium
GATTGATGTTTGTTATTGGTATTTGAGAATTGCTTCGAGCTTTTCCCTGTCGATTTCGGTCAGTTCGCATTGAGCCGAGTAGATACCGGTGGTATAGTCGAACAACTGTACGAACTGCCTTGAACCGTTCTTGAGATAATACTGCTCAAGCAGAAGGCCTCCCTTCTTGAAAGGATCGATATCAAGTGTTTCTGACTTGCCTTCTATGTATGCGGCAATGTCAGACTTGCACTCCTGGGGAAGAAGATAGTCCTTGTGAGAGAACATTTCCTTCTGTCCCGGGATTCTGTAGCCGGTCTTCAGGAACGGGAATACGCACAATCCTGTCAGTATGGCGCATATTCCAAGTCCGAGTGCGGTCGGAACGAGGAGTGAAAGCAGTATTCCGGCGATGATGATTCCTCCAGATATCGCTATGTCTGAGAATTTATATACGTGTTTTGCTGTTATTGTATCCATGTTTATGTTTCTTATCGTTATTATAGTTTCACAAAAAGATAGTAGTAATAGGCTGCGAAGGCGAGCAGCATAATGGCTCCTTCCCAGCGGTCTATGCGGCATTTTCTGCCGGTATATGCCCAAAGCAGCAGCATCACGCAACTGACAATGAGAACTCCGACATCAACGAGGCTCATCCCATTGAATGAGAGCGGTGTGATGACGGAAGAGCATCCCAGAATCAGCAGGATATTGAACACATTCGAGCCGAGGATATTGCCCAATGCGAGCTGGTCCTTGTGCTTGGCCGCCGCCACGATGCAGGTGGCAAGTTCAGGGAAAGAAGTCCCTCCTGCGAGAATGGTGATTGCTATGAACTTGTCGCTGACGCCGAGACTTCTTGCGAGGCCTGTGGCGGAATCCACGAACAATTCGCCTCCGAAGATGAGCCCGGCAAGGCCGGCGGTGACCGCGAGGATAGCAAGCGGCAGTTTCATCTGCTTCTGCTCAGGCATATCTGTCTGCTCTTTTGAATCAAACTTGAAGCAGAAGTACAAATATGCGGCAAACAGCAGAAGGAATCCGATGCCTTCGACTCTTGACAATGAATCCGCACCACCTATCCCCAGCAAGGTCCTGTTCATTCCGAAAAGCACGAGGATGACAGAGACCGCCAAGGTGATAGGGATATCCCGCTTTCGGTTCTCATCGGTCATAGACACTGGCATTATAAGTGCCGTGATGCCGAGAATGAAAAGGGCGTTGAATATGTTTGAGCCGATTACATTGCCGATTGAAATGTCCGCATTGCCCTGTATGGCTCCCGTCAGGCTCACTACAAGTTCCGGGCACGATGTTCCGAAGCCTACGATTGTGAGGCCTATGACGAATTCGCTGACTCCGGCTCTGCGAGCTATTGCGGAAGCCCCGTCAACAAGCCAGTCTGCACCGAGGACTATGAGCCCCAGGCCGACCAGCAACAAAATGATTGTCATTGCTGATACTCTGTTAGTTGATACTGATATTGGTTAGCCTTGGTAAATAACGGGGATAGGCTAAATCAGCAGCTGACAGATAGAATAGATATATCGGATAGAAGAATGTATTCCTGACGAAAATTGCTTCAAGTCCGTCTGGAATGTGTAAAAATTGTGCCTGTCGATTACTTTTCCGTCCTTAATGACGCGGAAAGGAGCTTTGCCTGAAGGCTGAATCCTGCGACCGGAATTTGTAGATCTGACGGAAGGTGTGACGCTGTTGTTCTCACCGGAATACCCTGCGGTGCGGGTAGGGAGAATGCCGAACGATTTGCAGTCATAATCACGTGTGCCTGTATCCTGCTTGTCAGCCCCGATAACGGAGCCTTGCACAATGTCACGGACTTTCTCATCAGCGGATGACCGGTCACTGATATTGCAGGACAGGATAAGACCAATTATGATGAGAATAAGTTTCATGCTGTTCGTTTGAACAAAATTACGAAAAAATACTTGATTCCGACTCATTTTCATGATTACACAGACACAGAATGGGCAAATCCCGAAATTATTCGGATATTCGCAGTGCTATAAACCGCAGCACACTTTACGTGAAAATATTTCATTTTTCTGCAAAGGTTGCCAAACGGTTGACAAAAAGTAAAAATACAAAAAGCTATATAGCTAAAAGCTAATAACTTACCCAATGGCGTCATATTCGCCTAGGGGGTACAAATTTATTTTTCTTTCAGGTTTTCCCTTATCCACACCGCAGGAGTCACCTTCATTATTTCGGAGAAATTCCGGTAGAACGATTGCAGATTGCTGTATCCGGAGCGCATGGCAGCTTCCTTGATGTTCGCCTCGGGCCCAAGTTCACCGACAATGCGTGTGAAATATTCTATTCGAAGGCTGTTGACAAAATCCGAGAAATTCATACCTCTGCAGGAATGAATGCTGTTGGAAAGGTATGTACGGTTAGTGCCGAGTTTCTCGGCCATGGAAACCAGGGAGATCGTCGGGTCAAGGAAAAGTTCGTCATCCACAGCCTTTCTTATCAGTTCATCATCAGTGGAGAGAGCCTCCTGTTTTCCGTCTACCAGCATGCTGTCATCGGACAATTCTTCGGCAATAAGCGAAGTATCCTTCATCCTGAAGGTATAATATCCTATCATGAACTGCAACAGGGCCACGAATGAGGCCAGGAAGAGCCGCACCCAGAAATAGGATGCCACGTATGCCGGGAGTATCATCTCTATCACAAAAACAAGCACTGTGATAATCATGAAAGTAAGCACCTGGCCGATATCCTCCGCAGACATTTCGCCCCCGGAATCATACAATTCTGCAAACCTGTGCTCATATTTCCTGACCGACATCACTGACCATACAGTAATAAAGGCTATCTGCAGGCACAGAAAAACGACGAAAAAACGGGTGTCGGTATACGGCTCCAGCAGGAACGAGGGAAGCAGAACCGCCCAATCCCACTTGGTCACACCGCCGGAACAGGTTTTTTGCCTTACAGCCATATGGAAAAGAGGGAAAACGAAAAGAACGAAGAACCTGCCGTAGAAGATGGTGAGAACGGCCATTATCATACCCCATACAATGTACAGTTGAACCTTATTCACATTTCCGAGAAAAAAGATTCTGATAATCCAGAATAAAGTTACAGCAGCAGGAAGTATGTCAAGATACCTGTCCATAATGATTCACAAACCAACAAACCGTTTCCCAAAACTACAAAAAAGATAACAAGTTCACAAAAATACTTCCCAACGCCACAATTTATTAGGAAAAGAGATTTGCATTTGCCTACCTTTGCATTGTCATCGGACAACAAACAAAAAAAACATTTTATATCATGTACGTTAAAAATTCAAATTTTGCAATTTACCTTGTGCTTGCGGCACTGGTAGGATTCGGAGCCAGTTTTCTCTTCAACGCTAACAATTCACAGAGCGACCTTCTCAGCGGAGACATTTCAAAAGCGACCCGCTATAATAATGTAAAGGAAGATCCCGAGGCATCCGCTCTCGAGGAAAAGATTCAGAATGACACAGCTTTCCTGCATCTTACCAAGAACGCCTATGCATTGCTTGAAAACCGTGTGGAGAATCTGGAAAACCTCACTGCAAGGACTCTTGAGGTCTGT
>JAZUJU010000161.1:0-13892 GCA_045642985.1 Bacteroidaceae bacterium
ACAAAGAATCGGAACGTAAAGATGAATGTGAGGCAGAATCCCATATAGAAACCGTATCCTACCAATTCTTTGTGTTTCCTGAATATGAGGCTGATGACTATGAATATGATCAGGTAGGCGATGGCTTCGTACAGTTGCGCAGGATGTCTTGGGAAATCCTCTCCCAACTGTGCGAAAATGAACCCGAAATCAGTGCCAGTTGCCTTGCCTATGATTTCCGAATTCATCAGATTGCCTATTCTGATGCAGCAGGCTGTGAATGGAGTTGCCACGCAGACAACATCCAGGGCACTCAGCAGTCTGACTTTGTAGTTGCGGCAGTATAATACAATGGCAATGAAAATGCCTATTGTTCCACCGTGGCTTGCCAGTCCGCTGTAGCCGGAGAAGTGGAATACAGGGTGAAAACTTACCGGCAGCAGCATCTCAATGAAGTTCGGCAGTGAACTGAAGTAGTAATCTGGCTCGTAGAAAATGCAGTGTCCGAGTCTTGCGCCTACCAGAATGCCCACGAATCCGTACATAAAAAGCGCGTCGAAGCGTTCCGTGTCGATATTTATCTTCTTATAGTACCTTCTGACAAGGTAATAGGCAGCGCCAAGTCCGATAATCCACATCAGTGAGTAGTATCTGATGGGGAATTTTCCCAACTGTACGAATACAGATTGCGGATCCCAGACTACATAATCCAAAAGCGTCATAATGTGCGATGTTTAAACATTGAATCTGAAGTGCATGATGTCTCCGTCCTGAACTACATAGTCCTTGCCCTCAACATACAGTTTGCCTGCATCGCGGATAGCGCTTTCGGAACCCAGTTCTATGTAGTCTTCGTATTTGATGACTTCTGCACGAATGAACCCCTTTTCGAAATCGGTGTGGATTACACCTGCGCACTGAGGAGCCTTCCAGCCCTTGCGGTAGGTCCAGGCCTTTACCTCCATAGGACCGGCCGTGATGAAAGTCTCAAGGTTCAGCAGTTTAAACGCCGACTTGATTAGCCTCGTAACTCCCGATTCCTCCAGCCCAAGTTCTGCCAGGAACATCTCCCTGTCCTCGTACGATTCCAGTTCTGCAATTTCCGATTCAGTCTTGGCGGCGACTATCAGCAGCTCCGCATCTTCGTCCTTGATGGCCTCGCGCACCATATCCACATATTTGTTACCGCTCTTGACGCTGGCCTCATCGACATTGCACACATAGAGCACAGGTTTTGATGTCAGCAGGAACTGTTCTGCGGCAATTTTCTGCTCGTCTTTCGATTCAAAAGTGACTGTTCTGGCCGATTTGCCCTGCACAAGAGCATCGCGGTATGCAGTCAGAACGCCGCAAACCAGTTTGGCCTGCTTGTCGCCGACAGCAGCCTGCTTCTGTATCTTCTGCAGGCGGGTGTCAATACTCTCCAGATCCTTTATCTGCAGCTCCATATCGATGATTTCCTTGTCCCTGACAGGGTTCACGGAACCGTCCACATGGGTTACATTGTCATCGTCGAAACAGCGAAGCACATGAATTATGGCATCGCATTCGCGTATGTTTCCAAGAAAGCGGTTTCCAAGTCCCTCACCCTTGCTGGCTCCTTTGACCAGTCCTGCAATGTCAACTATCTCGACAGTTGCCGGAACTATTCTTCCGGGATTGACAATCTCGGCAAGTCTGTTCAGACGCTCGTCAGGCACGTTGATTGTGCCGACATTAGGTTCAATTGTACAGAAAGGGAAATTGGCAGCCTGCGCTTTGGCCGAGGACAGGCAGTTGAAAAGAGTGGATTTACCCACGTTGGGCAGTCCAACTATACCGCATTGTAATGACATTTTCTATTTTGTTTTTTAAATTTCACAAAGGTAATCATTATTAGTGAGCTTCGAGCCAGTTGCTTCCCCAACCGCAGTCGGCAAGCAGACTTACCGAGAGTGCGGCGGCGTTCTGCATCTCCTGCGTCACGATTCTTTCGACCTTCTCCTCTTCGCCTCTGACCACATTGAAGTTCAGTTCGTCGTGCACCTGCAGTATCATAGTCGAGCGCAGATTCTCCTGTTTGAACCGGTCAAATATACGTACCATGGCACATTTGATGATGTCCGCGGCACTGCCCTGTATTGGGGCGTTCACTGCATTGCGTTCTGCGTATCCCCTGACGGTCGCATTATGCGATGTTATGTCGGGAAGATATCTCTTGCGATGCATCATAGTCTCGATATATCCATTTTCCCTTGCCTTTTCTATCTGTTTCCCGATGTAATTGCTTATCTGCGGATATGTCTTGAAATAGTTCTCTATGAGCTCTTTGGCTTCGGTGCGGCTTACCTTCATCCTTTCGGCCAGGCCGAATGCCGAAATACCGTATATGATTCCGAAGTTGGCAGTCTTGGCTTTGGCGCGTTCTGCCTTAGTCACCTCGTCCACTCTCTTGTGGAAAATCTTGGCTGCGGTGGCGGCGTGTATATCCTCGCCTTTTTCGAAATCTTCAATCATATTCCGGTCTCCACTCAGATGGGCCATGATTCGGAGTTCAATCTGTGAGTAGTCAGCCGAAAAGAAACGGCATCCGTCATCGGGAATGAAGGCCTTGCGAACCTCCTTTCCATCCTCGTCGCGTACAGGAATGTTCTGAAGGTTAGGATTGCTGGAACTGAGTCGTCCGGTGGCTGTGACCGTCTGATTGAACTGACTGTGGATCTTCCCTGTTTCGGGGCTGATGAGTGCCGGCAGTGCATCGACGTATGTTCCTATCAGTTTGCGCAGTCCGCGATACAGCAGAATCTGTTCCACGACAGGACTTCTGTCGCGCAGCTTTTCGAGAATCTCTTCGGAGGTTACATATGCGCCGCTCTTTGTCTTCTTGGGTTTCTCCATCAGTTTCAGCCTGTCGAACAATACGTCCCCAACTTGTTTAGGTGACAGAATGTTGAAGCTGAATCCCACATTGGCATAGATTTCCTCTTCTATCTGTCGCAGTCTCTCTGTGAAATTCCTGCTAGTTTCGCGCAGCGACGCGGTGTCGATTCTTGCGCCGTTCCTCTCCATTTCGGCAAGAACACGAACCAGTGGCATTTCGACATTCCAGAAAAGCTCTTCGGTTTCGTCTTTCTTCAGCCCGTCTTCGAGGATCGGTTTCAGCCGCAATGCCGTCGCCACCCTGACCGCTGCACTTGAACTCAGTTCGTGCGGGTCAGGTGCAAAGAACAGCATTCCCTGACTGTTTGCGTTTTCCTGTTCGTCCGTTTCAATCTCCTCTCCGAGCAGAGCTTTTGCAATGAATTTCAGTTCGTGTTTCTGTTCCGGTTGCAGAACATAATGGGCTATCATAGTGTCGAACAGTTTTCCATTCAGTCCTATACCGGCTCTTGTCAGGGTCTGGATGAGCGGCTTCAGGTTGTGTCCCGTTTTCGCGATTCCACCATCTTCTAAAAGATTGCGGAGTGTACTGCTGAACAAATCCTTGCTGATGTCAGAATTAGTGCTGAATTTAGGATTCGGGAGATACCACACTTTATCTGCACTCCTTGCGAACGCGAATCCGATGATTTCGGCGAAAACCGGATGTCCTTCGGTAATGTCAGCGTAGATGCCTATGTGTTCAGCACCTTTTATATCTGCATTAAAATCTGATATAATGTTCTGATTCGTAATAAGATGCAACTCTGTTTCCGCAGGTTTTACCCCCTTGAGAATTTCATTTTTCGGCAGATTCGTATTACCGTCGGTAAATTCTTCAAAGAAACTGGCATAAAAACCGTCATTTTTCGGTTCTGCGGTTTTCGCTTCCTTCGATACTGAGAGTCTGTTGTCTTCTGTACTTTCATCAGCACCGAAGTCTCTGACAATTCTTGCAAGCAGCGATTTCATTTCGAGTTCGCCGAGAACAATGCGAAGTTTTTCTATGTCCGGCTTCGTCGTTTTCAGTTTCTCCATATCAAGCTCAATCGGAACATCTCTTCTGATTGTCGCCAGCATCTTGCTCAGTCTGATAAATTCGGCATTATCCGATACCTTCTGTTTCAACGCCCCCTTCAGCAATCCGACATTGTCAAGAATATTCTCCACGCTTCCGAACTCGTCTATGAGTTTGGCCGCGGTCTTCTCTCCCACTCCGGGACATCCCGGTATGTTGTCTGCGGAATCACCCATCAGTCCAAGCAGGTCGCGAATCTGGTCGGTGTCTCTGATGCCGTATTTTTCCAGTACTACAGAAGTATTCATTACTTCGTAGCCTCCACCATGCCTGGGCCTGTAAATACTGACATTATCTGTCACTAACTGGCAGTAGTCCTTATCGGGCGTGAGCATGTAGGTTTCAATGCCACGTTCATCAGCCTGTTTTGACAGCGTACCTATTACATCGTCTGCTTCAAAGTCGGGGACCTCCAGAATGGGAATGTTGTAGGCTTCGATAATCTGCTTAATGTAAGGTACTGACTGCCTGATGGTTTCGGGCGTCTCCTCGCGCTGCGCCTTGTATGCTTCAAAGACACGCTGCCGGAACGAGCCTCCTTTAGGGTCGAACGCAACTCCAATATGAGTAGGCTTTTCCTTTGCCAGGATTTCCTGAAGCGTATTCACAAAACCGAGTATTGCCGAAGTGTTGAATCCCTTGGAATTCATTCTCGGAGCCTTTATCATAGCATAGTATGCTCTGAATATAAGCGCATAAGCGTCGAGTAGAAACAGTTTTTCCATTTTTGTCAGGTTGTCAGCAGTCTTCTTTAGAAGAAGATTTAAAATCTGATAAAGTTAATCATTTATTCTTTTAAGCTATAGCGCTATTTGTGTTGAACGGCCTTTGTGATGGTTTTTATCGCCTTTTTTATTAATTTTGCCGCTCAAACGAAAGCTATGGACAACGAGTTGTATATGTCGGCAATTGATCCTGTCAGGTCGGAACTGGACCTTTTCAGGGAGCATTTCAACTCATTACTCAAGGATGACGATCCTGATGTGGCTTCGCTTCTAGAGCGTCTGCGCTCACGTTCCGGCAAGATGATGCGACCTATTCTGGTCCTTCTCACCGGCAAATACTTCGGATTTCCAACAGACAGACTTTATAATGTCGCCGCTGGTTTGGAACTGCTCCACACGGCTACGCTCATCCACGACGATGTCGTTGACAACAGTATGATGCGTCGCGGACTGTCCTCTTTCAATGCAGTTTTTGACAACAAGCTTTCTGTCCTTTTCGGAGATTATATTCTGGCAAAGGCCCTTGGCGAGATGTCGCGTTCCGGTCTGATTGACAACATTATGGCTCTTTCCGCCCTCTGCAGTACACTTTCACTGGGCGAGATTGCGCAGCTTGCTGTCCGTAATGACGAAAAGCTTGACGAGGATTCCTACTTTGATATTATCAGCCGCAAGACCGCATGTCTGTTCTCGTTTGCTGGTAGTCTTTCGGCGGCTACCTGCGGCGCTGATGACAGCAAGAAGAAAACTTTCGGTCATTTCGGCCATCTGGCAGGTCTCTGTTTTCAGATACGCGATGACATTTTTGACTACTATCAGTCTGATGAGACAGGAAAGCCGTCGGGTAATGATCTTAAGGAGGGTAAGTTTACCTTGCCTGCCATACATGCACTGAATTCTTCGGACATTGACTGGTCTGACACCATACGCGATATTCGCAGCTGCAACGCTTCAGATAAGCAGATTGCCGATGTTACCGCATATTCCATCCAAAACGGAGGAATAGACTATGCCGTATCTAAGATGAGCGAACTGAGCAACGAAGCGTTAACCTCGCTGCCATCAGATATGCCATCCAATATTAAAAAGGCTTTCGAAAGCTATATGTCCTTGATTATCAGAAGGAACAAGTAGCTGTTGTCAGAATTCTGCAGCGCCGTCTGTTATAGCCGCAATAAGTTTTCCTGCAAGTCTGCTTGCTCCGATGCGCAGCAGTGACCTGTTGCACCACTCCTCTCCAAGCACCTGCTTTGCTATGCTGTAGTAAAGATATGCATCCTCGACTTCGGCAATTCCGCCGGCAGCTTTGATACCGACTTTTGTCCCGGTTTCGTCGGCGTATTCCCTGATTGCCCTGCACATAGTGAAGAATGCTTCGGGTGTTGCTCCGACAGACTCTTTTCCTGTCGATGTCTTGATGAAGTCGGCTCCGCAGTACATCGCGAATATTGCTGCTTTCTTGACATCTGACAGAGTCGGCATAATACCGCTTTCAAGTATTACCTTGAGACTCTTTTCACCGCAAACTGCTTTAAGTTCTCCGATTTCATCGGCAATATACTCATATTCGCCAGACAGGAATCTTCCGACCGGAAGAACTATGTCAATCTCGTCTGCTCCTTCGTGGACTGCCATTGCCGTTTCAGCAATTTTTATCTCAGTCGGCGTCTGGGATGATGGGAATCCGCCGCTTACACATGCTACTTTTATCCCTTCTATTTCCAGAGCACTGCTTACTGTACCGGCGTAGCAAGGATATACGCATATAGCTGCAAATGGTTGGATATCAGGTCTGTTGCTGAAGAAATCATTGACCTTTTCTGTCATTTTCAGAATTGTCTCCTCGCTGTCGGTGGGTTTCAGCGAAGTATAGTCCAGACAACTGAGTATTGTTTCCAGTTCCTTCTTTTCGGGTTTTCCAAGTGACTTTCTGATGATTTCTACCGATTTTGCTACGCTGGCGCAATCAGTTTCTAACTTGTACTTTGCAAACGCCTCGGTATACCTGTCGTTGTCACTGTATCCGTTACCGGCATACTCCTCATCGCTGAATTCCTCCTTATTGTAGCTCATTCCGTTTTCTGTCAGCATTATTCTCTGTTTTTAGTGTCTATTACTATTGTTACAGGGCCGTCGTTCAGCAGCCTTACTTTCATATCCGCTCCAAAGATACCCTTTTGTACCATAATTCCACTCTCTTTTTCCACCGCATCGCAGAACCTATCATACATTGGTTTTGAAAATTCAGGACCAGCGGCTTTTATGTACGACGGACGATTTCCCTTCTTTGTCTGAGCCATTAATGTGAATTGGCTGATAATCATAATATTACCTTTAACATCCATGACAGAACGGTTCATTACCCCATTCTCGTCATCAAATATTCTCATATTGATTATTTTGCCAGCCAGCCAGCTGATATCCTCGTCTGTATCCTCTTCACCGATGCCCAAAAGAACCATCAGTCCCTCCGTAATGCTGGAACACACTTCGCCGTCAACTGTTACGCTGCATTCCTTAACTCTCTGTATTACCGCTCTCATTCCTGTGGAAGTATGCAAATATCTTTTCAGCCCTGCTCTTTCCGACAATTTCAGCAAGGCTATCAATCCCCGTTTCTTCTATTCTTTTGACACTCTTGAAGTTACGCAGTAATTCTGCCGCAGTTTTCTCTCCTATTCCTTCAATCTTTGTCAGTTCGCTTTCGGTCTGACGGCGGCTCCTCTTCTTTCGGTGAAAACTGATTGCAACCCTGTGCACCTCATCCTGCATCTGTTCCAGAAGTCTGAATAATGCACTGTCCGGTTTGATACCAACTTCGTTCTGCGGAAATCCGAACAGAAGACCTGAAGTTCTGTGGTGTCCGTTCTTAACCAGTCCGGCTATATTCAGTTCAATTCCTAATCTGTCCGCAATTTCCTTTGCTGCGTTCATCTGAGTCACCCCTCCGTCCACAATTAGCAGATCTGGCATTTTTCCGTTTTCATCGATAATTCTCCGGTATCTTCTTTCAAGAACCTCCTTCATTGAGCCATAGTCATCACCTCCGGCTCCGCTTCTGATGTTGAATAGGCGGTATTCCTTTCTTGCCGGCTTGCCCTTTTCATAGACCACGCAGGCGGCTACGGCATCCGTTCCCTGAATGTGAGAGTTGTCAAACAGCTCAATTCTCATAGGCAATTTGCTGAGTGACAGTGTATTCTGAAGCTCTTTCAGCAATCTTGTCTGCTTTTGTTCCGGGTTCAGTTTGTCACTCCTCTTCAATCTGTCAGCCTTGTACTGTCTGACATTCAGTTCGGACAGAGTGAGCAGTTTTCTCTTTTCTCCTTTTATCGGGACCGTCCAGGTTATTCCTTCGAGTTCGGTTTCAGGCTCGAAAGGCACTATTATCTCCTTTGCTCTGCTTCCGTATCTGCCGCGCATTTCAACTATTGATGACATCAGCATCTCCTCCATGCTTTCGTCTGCCTTGTTCTTGAATTCGAATGTGAACGCCTGGTTTATACAACCTTCGGTAACATGCATATAATTTATGAATACAGTGCCGTCCTCTTCCTGTTCACCGCTGAATACATCGATTTCGCCGCCAATATCTGTAATAACCTGGCTTCTTTCTCTAAAAGCCGTCAGTACTGCCAATTTCTCCTTTATGCTCTGTGCTTCCTCGAATTTCAGTTCTGCGGCTTTTCTCGCCATCTCAACCTTGAAATTCTGTTCAATTCTACTGGAATGGCCTTTCAGGATTTCCCGTATATCGTCAATCTGAGCGTTATATTTCTCCCTGCTTTCACAACCGATGCAGGGTGCATTGCAATTTTTTATCTGATATTCCAGACAGTCGTCGTATTTTCTGGCTTTTATTCCCTCTTCGGTAATGACCTGCCTGCAACTTCTTATTCTGTACAGACTGTGAATCAGTTCCATCAGGCCGTTCAGCGTGCCTACGTGACTGTACGGTCCATAATATTCCGAACCGTTTCTGATTCTATTTCTGGTTTTGAATACCCTTGGGAATGCTTCCTTTGTTATGCAAATCGAAGGATATGTTTTGTCATCCTTCAGCATTATATTGTAGCGCGGCTTATATTTTTTAATCAGATTATTTTCAAGCAGAAGAGCATCCTGCTCGCTCTTGACTACAACATATTTTATGTCTCTGATTTTACTGACCAGCATTCTGGTCTTTGCAGATATCTGCTCCTTGTTGAAATAGGAGCTCACTCTGCGTTTCAGCTTTTTGGCCTTTCCGACATATATTACCCGACCCGTGTCGTCAAGGTACTGGTAACATCCGGGGGTGTCAGGGAGATTTGACACTATCTCCCTGAGTCGCTCCCTGTATGTTTCCTCCTGTTTCAATTATATTGAGACTTTTCAGATATCCATCTCATCCATTTCGATGAGGCTGAAAATATCAACATCTTTCGGAAATCTGTCGCGTGACTGGAAGTTGGTCAGCTCTATTATGAAATTGGCCATAACTTTCCTCGGATGGAACTGCTCAACCATTGCACAGGCCGCGCTCGAAGTTCCGCCGGTTGCCAGCAGATCGTCGTGTACCAGAACCACATCGTTTTCGTTAATACTGTCCTTGTGCATCTCGATGCGGTCAAATCCATATTCTTTTCTGTATTCAATACTAACCTTTTCGTATGGTAGTTTGCCCGGCTTGCGTATTGGAACGAAACCTGCTCCCAATTTCTGTGCGAGTATTGCGCCGACAACAAATCCTCTTGATTCGATTCCGCATACTTTAGTTATGCCTTTGTCCTTGTAGTACTCGTAAATTGTTTCTGCAATCTCGTTCAAATCCTCCGGTCTCTGGAACCATGATGTGACATCCTTGAACTGCACGCCTGTCATAGGATAGTCAGGAATGTTTCTGAGATTTTTAAGAAGCTCTTGCCTGCTCATTTGTCTTGGTTTTATTGTCGTTTTAAATAAATGTTCCACGTGAAACATTAGCGGTTCAACAGCACCAGAAGTACATTGATGTCGCTTGGAGAGACACCTGGAATACGGCTTGCCTGTGCCAGAGTCTCAGGATCGATTCTGCATAGTTTCTGACGTGCTTCGGTGGAGAGTGACTGCAGACTGCCGTAGTCGAACTTTCCCTTGATGCGTATGTTCTCCAGTCGGACCATCTTGTCAGCTATCTGTCTTTCCCGCTCAATATATCCGCTGTATTTCATCCTTATTTCGGCCGCTTCGATAATCTCTTCGCGCCTTTCGGATTCAATTTTGTCAATTTCTTTGGCCAGTGCCTTTATGTAAACCGCTATATTACTGAGAGTTATCTGCGGTCTGTTGATCAGGTCAGCCAGTTTGCACCCCTCGCGAAGTGGAGTTGTACCCAATTCTTCGAGAGCCTGATTGATTAATGTCGGCTTTATAGAGTAATTTTCGGCAAATTCTATAAGTCCGTTAATGGCTTCCCGTTTTGTGCACATTATTCTGTACCTGTCTTCTGATGCAAGGCCAATTCTGTATGCCTTTTCCGTAAGTCGTATATCGGCATCATCCTGCCTGAGCAGTATTCTGAATTCTGCACGCGAAGTGAACATCCTGTACGGTTCGTCCACACCCTTTGTTATCAGGTCGTCAATGAGCACACCAATGTATGACTCGTCGCGTCCCAGAATCAGCGGCTCTTTTCCCTGACTGCCAAGATGTGCATTTATTCCAGCGATAAGTCCTTGACCACCAGCCTCTTCGTATCCTGTAGTGCCGTTAACCTGCCCTGCCATATAGAGTCCTTTTATGACTTTTGATTCAAGGCTGGCGTTAAGTTGTGTCGGATCGAAGTAGTCATATTCAATCGCATAGCCGGGACGGTATACTACCAGGTTGCGGAATGCGGGAATCTCCTTCAGCGCCCTAATCTGCACGTCCATCGGCATTGATGACGAAAAGCCGTTCAGATACATTTCGTTGGTGTCCTCACCTTCAGGCTCCAGAAACAGCTGATGCTGGTCCTTGTCGGGAAAGGTGAACAGTTTGGTTTCGATGCTTGGGCAGTAACGCGGCCCTATGCTCTTGATCTGTCCGTTGAAAAGTGGCGAATCAGCCAGTGCAGAGCGAAGTATGTCGTGTGTTTTAGGGTTAGTAAAGCAGGTCCAGCAGCACATCTGACGCAGATTACGCTCAGATTTCATAAAGGAGAACCGATGAAAATCATCTTCGCCGTCCTGTCTTTCCATCTGGCTGAAATCAACGCTCCGTGAATCTATTCTGACGGGGGTTCCGGTCTTCATTCTACCCTGCCTTATGCCGTGTCTGACGATAGATTCCGTAAGGCCGTACGATGCAGGTTCTGAAATTCTGCCGCCCGGCATAGTCACATGGCCGATATGCATCAGCCCGTTCAGAAAAGTACCGGCGGTAAGCACTATGCTTTTAGCCCTGAATTCTGCTCCCTGCAGTGTCTTTACTCCGACTGCCCTACCCTCTTCGACCACGAGTTCGGTAACGCTGTCCTGCCAAATGTTCAGGTTCGGCAGATTTTCCAGAATGTGCCGCCAGCTCTGCACAAATCGTGCCCTGTCGCACTGCGCGCGAGGGCTCCACATAGCCGGTCCTTTGGATCTGTTGAGTATTCTGAACTGTATGGCGGACTTGTCAGTGACGATTCCCATATATCCGCCCATCGCATCTATTTCCCTGACAATCTGCCCTTTAGCTATCCCGCCAATAGCGGGATTGCAGCTCATCTGTGCAATTTTTGTCATATCGATGGTTATGAGACACGTTCTGGAGCCCATATTCGCAGCCGCAGCTGCAGCTTCGCATCCGGCGTGTCCCGCCCCTATCACTATGACATCGTACGAAAAATCCACCATTTTACATTACTACTCAACTCTTTCATAATGCAAATGTAGTCATTTTGTGCTGCAAAGGAGTGCAGCCAGACACTTAAATTACAGCAGTTTCAGCGATATCATAAACTCTCCGCGATCAAGTCCGTTCCCCCACGTGCGTGCATATCCGGCTGAAAGGGTAGTTTTCATATGGGTGAACAATACCAGGGGAATGTTCATCTGTGCTCCGCAACTGATGTAATTGCCTTTGTTACTAAGACCGCCACCCCAGTAATCTGCCATCAGGTCGCTGGCAAAAAGCTTGAACTGTATGTAGTTAGGGTAGCAGCGCAAGGCTCCGAAATTGTTCAGTCGGATAGGGGAGAAGTTGACTTCGCCTGTGAACTTTGCATAGTTGTGGGCGCATATCTGGTCGATGCTTGCTCCCGGCATTGCGTTGACCGTGCGGAATCTGTTCACTTCGCCGTTATCCACATAGTTGTTGCGGAAACCGCCGAAGAATGAATTGCCGAGAGTCGATGAGGCATCTCCAAAAGACTGGCCTGCAGCACTTCTGAGCCAGAATGTGTTGTGATTGCCAACAGGCAGTCGGAATCCGAAGTCGCCCGTCACATCAATAAACGGATAGAACTTTCCATTAGCCAGATAAGTGTAGCCGTTTGCTGACAGTTCATAGCCTTGCTCAGGTTCTGCTCCGCCGATAGACTTTCTGGTTTTGCCGCACTTGATGTACAGGCTTGCAGTCTGGAAGGATGTGATTCCTTCGCCAACTTCTATCTCCTGATACAGTGGAAGAGCGTCCATATCACCATAATGTGCCACTTCGGCGCCCCATTCCCAGCTGAAAGGTTTCTGGAGTGTGTGGGTGCGGTCGTAGGCCAGTGAAACCTGATAACCCTTACGCGATGTCCTGCGCGGACCGAACAGGTCGTAGAAACTGGCTTTGTTCCACGCTCCCTTCAGCGTCCATCTGTTGTACCTGATTTCAGCCGACAGATGGAACTTGTTCTTCCAGTCGTTGTTGCTCCACGGCGATGTTCCGGCAAACAGGTTGATGCTGAAGTATGACAGCGGATCGTAGAATGACAGATGACATCCCACTACCGGGGTCATATTGTCCCAGGCCTGCTTGCCCGTAAAGGCGCTGATATCGGGATAAATTCCCTGGAATCTCAACTCTTTGAGAGGTTTGTACTCTGTAATGGAATCGTAAACCTGACCGAATGAAATCTCGGGCAGCTCCTGTTTCAGCTTTGACAGTCCGGCTATTTCCGGATTGGCTTCGTATGTCTTCTGACCAAGAAATTCCACGCTGTTGGCATCGTGCAGTTCCCGGTATTTCAGCGTGACCGGTGTCATTCCGTCAGCGGAGTAGCTGTAAGCATAGAGTAGTGAATCCGATGCCAGATACGGTGCAAACATACCGGTTTGAACATTCGAAAGCAGATTCATCTCCTTGGATGCCAGGTCAATGCACCATATATTCGGAACACCGGTGTAAAAACTGAAACCGACCAGCTTGCTGTCATCATAACTGAAACGGAACTGGCTCAGGTTGGAGTCGTCAAACTGCTGCAGAACCTCATAATTGAAACCTGCGTTCTCCAGTTCGGCTGTATCGAACATTGCCAGAGTGTGCTCTCCGCGAGTTCCATTGATGGCTACAACCAGCTTCCTGCCGTCGTGCGAAACATCCAGGTCGCTTACGCTTACTCCGAACGGGAAACTGTAGAGAATATCCCTGTTCTCGAATGCCGCATCGTATTTGACCAGATGACATACTCCCTGGTTGCTGAGCAGTCCGTACAGACAGTCGTCTGCATTGTCGTAGCAGATGTCATACATCCTCTGTAGTTTCAGATGCTTTTCCACACGCCCTTTCTTAAGGTCATATACTACAAGACCCCTGATTTTTCCGTTCCGGTCAGTCCATATCAGTCTCTGCCCCTTTTTGTCGTATGCAATATAGGCCGGCGTATAGGTAGAGGCTCCGTCAATGTATTTTATCCGCTCGATATCAGTGATATGTGTATTGCTGTCATCAAGTATCAGCTTTGCAATATGTGCGAAATCGCCTACATGGTTCACCGATGCGAAGGCCACGTGATTGTCCTGATCGACAATCATCGGTGACATTGAACCAAGTTTCTGTTCTGTCATCTTTTCCATCTTCGTCAATGGATATTCGGCGATGGTCTGCAGGTTCTCTTTCTGGAATTTGTTCTCGAAGTCTATCCATTCCTGCCATGCATCGCGAATGCTCTTGCCATAAACCTGCTGGAACTGCTTCACATAGCTGGCCTTGCTTTCATCGGTGCGTTTGTAGAACTCTATCAGTTTGTCGTAGCCGTATGTCAGCACCATATAATTTATGAATCTGGTACCGTACAGATA
>JAZUJU010000162.1:0-7353 GCA_045642985.1 Bacteroidaceae bacterium
GCCATAATTGAACTGTTAGTTGTTATTCCATATCATTTCACGGAAACGCTCCATTCCGACTGTCGATTTCTCCTGAATGTGAATGACGCGGCTCACGTGGGCGGCTGCTGCCGGATCCGGATCAATCATATAGATGGGACAAGAAGTCGGGGCGTACCGATAGAGGCTTGCTGCCGGATATACCTGCATCGATGTGCCGACAATCAGCAGGATATCAGCTTCGGATACAGCCTGCACTGCCATCTCCAGGTTCGGGACCTGCTCGCCAAACCACACTATGTGCGGACGTAGCTGCCTGTTGTGCGGCCCACCAGTGTCGCCTATGTGTATCGGCTCGTAGCCTATGTCCGTGACATATCGTTCACTGTACCAGTCCTGATCCGTGTAGCAGTCCACCGGACGCACTTTCGTCAGCTCGCCGTGAAGGTGAATGATGTGACTGCTGCCGGCACGCTCGTGCAGATTGTCAACGTTCTGGGTGACTACCGTAACATCGAACTGCTCTTCGAGTTCCTTCAATATGATATGAGCCCTGTTCGGCTGTACTGTAGCCAATTGTGCCCGCCGCTTGTTGTAGAAATTTATTACCCTCTCAGGGTCATCGTACCATCCTTCAATCGAAGCCACCGCCTCGACGGGCTCGTTGTCCCACAGCCCGTTGCCGCCACGGAAAGTCTGAATGCCGCTCTCGGCACTTATACCGGCTCCAGTAAGCACTACAAGTTTCTTCCTTTCTTCCATAAGAATCTATTTCTTCAAATAAATCCGGCTGAAGAATTCCGGCCGATGAAAATCCGGTGCATCTGTTTCAATGGGGCGCCAGGTCACATACTGGCGGTCGTCGCCACTGCCTACACAATTGTAAACATTGGCACGCAATGTCATCCCGTCCAGACAGCTGAAAGAGTGACGCCACAGTGCTGAAAGAGGAATGACAAGCGCCAGTTCCCAATGCGTCTCTTCATTCACTTTTCCGATTGCGTTTCTGCCCAATGATGCCCAGCGGTCTATTTTCTTCAGGTTCCCGGCTGTAGAAACATCTCTGTTGTAGCGTCCGGTGCCGCACTGCATAAGTATTGAGCCGATGCAGTTGGATTCAATGTTATAGTACAGACTGTCTCCCTCTTTCATAAAAAACAGTTCGCAGCAGGACTCCTTGTAAACGTCATCCAAATCGTTTTCCATTGTACCTATGCTTCTCTTCTCAGTCACCCGGTAATGGACAAGCAAATGGTCTCCATTGTGTGCGATGGCAAAATCCACCATTGGCAGATACGGATACTGCTTCGGCCAGTTGAGGACTGAAACTGGGTGATATTCAATTTCCCCAGCTGCAAACAGTTGCGGAATTTCGTCGGCTTGGATATCGGACACGGAAACCTTTTCTGCCACAACAGCACCTTCCGGTATTTCCTGCTCGGACGGGTTGTCGCCAGTGCATCCAATAAGGAGAGAAATCAGGACAACCGATAGTAATGCAAATGAAAATTTCTTCATAGTACCTGCAAATATAATCGGTTTTCATTAGTAATCATAGAGCTTGAACAGACGCTTTCTTATAAAAATCGCAGTTTGATAAATTCACAAAATATTGTGATTCGTATAGCAAAAATCAAAAACACTTATTATTTTTGCGTCATATTCACAATATATTGGGATTTGATATGAGGCAGGCGGATGTTTTTGTCAATAAGGTACCGGCAGGACAGATTAGGGAAATCAGTCCGAATCACTTTGAGTTTGACTATTTTGACGACTATCTGAATATGAAGGGCGCAAGAGCCGTCTGCCTGGCAATGCCGTTGACCGTTTGCCATTATGAGTCCTCTTTTCTGTTCCCGTTTTTCAGCAATCTGCTTAGCGAGGGAGAAAACCGCAAATTTCAGTCCGCCCTTCTGAAAATAGATGAGAATGATGATTTCGGACTGCTGCTGGAAACGGCAGGATACGATACCATCGGATGTGTAACGGTCAAACCGTCTGTCTTATGATAGAGTACAGCAGACAGATTCTCAGAGAGATGTTTGACGGCAGGAACGTGTCGCCGGTTCTGCCATACGTGAGTCTGGATTCTGACAGAAAGACCGTAGAACTGGTGGCAAAGGGCAATGGTAGAATATCTTTGAGCGGTGTTCAGGCCAAATATTCAATGGTCGCAGATAAGGGTATGCTGCGCCTGACCGAAGAGGGCGAGCAAGGTCGTTATATCCTTAAACCTGCACCAACTGCGCCGTTCATTCTTGACAGAAAGTATTGTCCGGCCAATGAGTATCTGACCATGCAGCTGGCGAAACAGGTATATGGCATTGATGTAGCTCCATGCTGTCTGTGCGAGTTCGGAAATGGCGACATCGCATATCTTGTGAAACGCTTTGATATCCGTCAGGACGGCAGCAGGTATCCGCAGGAAGACTTTGCACAACTTGCCAGTCTGAACAGATTCAACGGTGGTGACGATTATAAATATGACGCACTCAGTTATGAAGATTGTGGAAGCCTGATTGTAAAGTATGTCAAGGCTTCTCCAGTGGAGCTCCTGAAGTTCTTCAGGCTGGTTATGTTCAACTACATCACTTCGAATGACGATGCCCATCTGAAGAACTTTTCAATTATTGACAGGGCATCGGGTGACTATATCCTGACCCCGGCTTATGACCTTATGAATACAAGTCTGCATTTGGGAATGCCGGGCATATTCGCATTACGGAAAGGGCTTTTCAAGGAAGGAATGGTGATTGATGATACGCATCACGTGACAGGTGCATCTTTTGTGGAGTTCGGGCGCAGACTCGGACTGCCTGCGAAACTTGTCACAAAAGAGATTGACAGGATGTCTGTGCATTATCCGCTTGCCGGGGAACTTATTCGGAACAGTTTCCTTGATGACAGACTGAAGAGATATTATCAGCAGTCATATGACTACCGTTGTTCCACATTGACAGAATAGAAATGAAAGAAATTGGTCAGACCATCAAAAAGCGGCGTATTCAGCTCGGTATCACCCAACAGACACTGGCAGATCTGGCAGAAGTGGGAATAAATACCATTGTTGCCATCGAACGCGGAAAGGGCAATCCCTCTGTTGCAACACTTCAGAAGATTGCATCGGTCCTCGGCCTGGAGTTACGTCTGGAATAATATAATTAAGCCCATCGTAATAGATATGATAGCATTAAGAGAATGGAAAGGAGATCAAGGTTGCGCATTGACTATTTTATATTCGGTCATAGTCCTGTTGGGAGTGTATTTTGGTAATGAAATATTTGAGGAACATCATTACAAGTACATTGTCCACTTCGTAATAACTTTATTGGTCTTTTTGTTCATGACATTCAAAATTGAATCTGACCCCAAAGTCAAAAATAAAGGAAATACGGCGTCAAATCCACCGGCTTTGCAGGAAATATCCGACAAAATACAGAATATAACTGAAGATAACACATTGGCTATGGACTATAAGGAAAGCGCATATTTCCGTACAGCAAAAGCAGCGGCCCGAAAACTGTTCGAACATATTTACCGCTTGGGAAATGATGAAAAAGTTATACAGGCATATCAGAAATATGACCAGCTGGAAGAAGCGGACAAACTTACATTCAATGGAATCGGAATTAATCCGAGAGTAGGTCTGACTGCATTGCTTGACTTGTTTAAATGCTATAAGGGCTTGGGGCATGATTTGCCTCTGAAAGGAAAAGAAGGATTAGCATTTGCTTCGTTGGTAATGCGTTTTACCGAAAAGGACAATGGCAAAGGATTGGTAGCAGATAATGAGCAACTGCTAAAGAACGGATGTATGGATGCGGTATCCAATTTCATTGTAGGATTCAGCAATTGTGTTCATACGGATTTTCCAGATGACAGATATATGACAATTTATATTCTGCGTCGTGAAGGAATCAATGAAGATCAGATTGACAGATTTGTCATATTGCTATATCGGTTTATCAATATAGTTGCTAAAGCTGATAATGTTGTCAATGATAATGAACGGGAATATCTGGATCACATTATGAGTTTTACGACAAAGGACGTTAAGTCAGTCTCAAAGAAAAAGCCAAAGCCATGCAAACAATATGACAGGGAATCAGCGCAAAGCGAACTGAACGGTTTGATTGGACTTAATGAAGTAAAGACTGAAGTGAACAAACTGATGAATTTCATTAAGATTCAGCAAATACGTCAGGAGAAAGGTCTCAAAACTTCTCCGATATCATATCATTGTGTTTTTACAGGAAATCCAGGTACTGGCAAGACTACAGTTGCAAGAATAATGGCGCAGTTATATCAGGAACTTGGAATCCTGAAAGTCGGACATCTGATTGAAACAGACCGTTCCGGACTGGTAGGGGAATATGTCGGCCAGACAGCAGTAAAAACCAACAAGATAATCGACAGTGCACTTGACGGAGTATTGTTTATAGATGAAGCCTACTCATTGGTTCAAAGTGACAGAAACGATTACGGAATGGAAGCCATAGCAACACTCCTTAAAAGAATGGAAGATGACAGGGATCGTCTGGTTGTCATTTTGGCCGGGTATTCCGATGAAATGAAGCAGTTCTTGAATTCGAATCCCGGCTTGCAATCGCGTTTCAACAGATTCATACATTTTGCGGACTACAGTGTTGATGAACTGACTGAGATTTTTATAAGTAATTTGAAAAAGAACGATTACCGGATTAATGAGGAAGCCCTATGTGAATTGAGATCTGTATTTGAACAAGCCGTTCAGCACAAGGACAGAAAGTTCGGTAATGGACGATATGCCAGAAATCTTTATGAGAAGGCAATAGAGAGCCAGGCGAACAGACTGTCAGGTGAAACTAATCTCAATATTGATAAGTTGTCGAATATTTTGCCCTGTGATATCAGATGTTCCTCGTAATACGTAAGTTTATCCCTACAAGTTACCGGCGATTCGGTCGAGACAAAAAAACGGAGCCGTTCGGACCTGCGATTACAATGAGCGTCGGACGTTTATTTTCCATTGTATCTCTTCATGATTTCTGCATCGAGAGCATCAAACATTCTCTCCTCTGATTGCTTGCGACTTGCTATGGATGCTGCGGCGGCATCCTCCATCACTGCCATCAGTTCTGCATCCGACGGCTCTCTTTCGTATGTGAAGCGATATCCATATCCAACCGCCGGTTCCGCCAGTCGCTTTGAATCTTCCTCAAGCAGTTCCTCGATGTAGCCTTTCAGACTCTTTCCCTTGACCGAGGCCTTTGCAGAAAGCCTCTCAAATGTATCTTCGGGTATGTCTATCAGTTTTCTCTTCATACCATAAAATTGTTGCCCGGTGCAAATATATACATAAATAATTCGTCAGAGTGATGTAACGAGCAATGAAAGATTAACATCATTCTGAGCAATGCTACAGCAGGTATCAGCATAATTGGATGCACATTGTCGGTCCGTTCCATTAGTCTCATGACCTGGCAAGATGAAACCGATGGCAATCCCAACGACCATTGCTGCCACGGCCACCCACGACGGAATTCTGTATCTCATTATTCCCATACGGTTATCTTCAATGTCAAGCGCTGGCAGCGTCATTTCCAGGTCCTGAGCATCGGCCTTTGCTTTTATAGAGTAGAGCAGTTCCTGACTGTCTTTCTCAAGTTCTTCAAGTTTATCCATATTATCATTCATTTGTTTTACAATAATTGCGTACGGCTGTTAGAGCAGTGAACAGCCGCGACTTGACTGTACCTTCCGGTATGTCGCAGATTTTTGCGATTTCTGATATAGGAAGTTCCTCTTCATACCGAAGCATGAACACGGCCTTCTGCTGCTGGGGCAGTCTCTGGACAGCGTTTTGAATCATTTGTCCAAGTTCCTGCCGCTCAATGGCATCGGACTCGATTGCCGGTTCAGTATTATCAATACTTTCAGCATATTCCTTTACCACAACTTTGTGCCGGTATTCATTTTTCAGAATGTTGTATGCAACGGCAAACATCCATGTTCTGAACGGTTTGCCGGAATCGTAACAGTCCCGTTTTGCCACAGACGCATAAAGAGATCCTGTGTCAGGTCACGAGCCAGTTCCCTGTCATAGCCGGTCATTCTCAGAAAGAAGCCCTGGGCACGTACTCCGTGCTCGAGGTATAGACATCTGAAAATATCAGCGTTCAATCTCATCATAATAGTATTTGAGCGTTTCGGCATCCACCAATCCCTTGCACTTGGAAAGTATGTTTGTCATAAGTCCGTGCAGTTCGTCGTATTCCTTTTTCATGCCTTCAGCCTTGTAGAACTTGAGAAGGGATTTGAAACTTGGTATGTAGTTCAGATTAAGTTTATAGGCCGATGCGTCATACGTTTCCGGCACAAATGTTTCATAAAGATAATCCGTACGATAGACTGATTCAAAGTTCCTCCGTTTGACGGCCAGATTATCGTATTTTTTGGGACTGTAGCGTATAACTAGACCTTCAGAATACATCTGGTCACTAAGTATTGGATGATTGTCCAAACTTGAGATATAAAGCGGCCTGCCGGTTTTCTCTGAAATCGTTGTAATCAGATCGGCCTCCCATTTCTGCATTCCTTCATCGCTTCTGTCTGCCGGTCCTTCAATTGGGCTTATTCCAAGTTTTCCGCATATTGACTTCATGTACTCCGGAATAATCAGCAAAGTTTTGTTGATAATCAGTATGTCTTTGAACATGTCTTTTCCATATTGGACAAGAAGGCTGGAATAAGTCGGGATATCCCCGTATGTTAAAAGAATACCGTTCTTTTCCATTCCGGCTAAAGAATTGAAAGCATATGACAGAATCACGTATGAATACTCGCCAGTATTGTACCAGCGTTTTAGGATGTCTGCCATCATATCTTCGTGCCCGGTTTGCCAAAGGTATATCACATACATCGGGTACAGTTCTTCAAAGTCCGGACGCATCCTGATGGCCTCAAGCATATGATCCTCCAGACCATCACAATCACTCAGTTTCTGACGGCATTCATTGTCAATATAATAGCGTGCAAAACTATTTGGGCGTTTCCTGTGAAGTATGTATGCAATATCTTTTAGGGGAGTTTCATCAAATTCAGTATTTGCATTGCCCTTTTCCGATGCCTGGAACATCAGTTTATAACGTGTTGCGGCGAACCAGAATATCCAGGCGTCATCATTTTCGGGATTGCGTTTCACCTCCTTTTCCCACAGGTCGGCCTGATGTGCATACCACTTTGAGTCATGCTCGGTCTTGACAAACGTGACTATCCGTTCAGGCTTCTCAGTCTGGGAATGTACTGCATTGGGAACTGACAACAGCATGACAAGTATTGGAACTAATAACTTATTCATCTTTTCACTTCGTTTTGAATTGGAAATATAAT
>JAZUJU010000163.1:0-11985 GCA_045642985.1 Bacteroidaceae bacterium
TGACCCCTTCCATAGCTCCCGGCAGGGTGAGGGTGTGTATGGCCATCAGTATGATGATGACGAACAGGGCAGTCATCATCACTTTGGAGAAACGTTCTATTCCCTTTCTGATACCACCCATCGTTATCAGCGCTGTCAGTGAGAGAAACACGAATGTATATATCAGCGGCTGAGCAGGCGATGTGACGAAACTGTTGAACAGCTGACCGTAGTCCGCAGTTGTGGAGTGATACCGGAACAGGGCGGCGTTATACAGATACTTGGTTGCCCAGCCGCCGACAACGCAGTAGAATCCCATAATGAAAACGGCTGTTATCACTGAGGGAATTCCGAGAATCTTCAACTTGGGATGACCGAGCCTGGCGAATGAGGATACCACATTCGAACGGCTTCTCCGACCGAGAAGATATTCGGTTATCATAATCGGAAGACTCGCGGTGAGCAGAAGTGCAAAATAGATGAGTATGAATGCAGCGCCGCCGTTCTTGGCTGTAAGATACGGGAAACGCCACATGTTGCCAAGGCCTATTGCGGAACCGGCAAGTGCCATAAGTACTCCGAATCTGCTTCCGAAATTCTCTCTGTTAAGTGCCATAGCGAACGGATGTGAAACGACTGCAAAATTACTCTTTGTGACTCTTTTGGCAAAGAATCGCGTGAATTATTTAAAAAGCGGTGCGCACGTCGTGGAACCGGCGCCGGAACAGACAGTGGTGGGGACGTCTTAAAACGGATTCCATGCAGGTAAAAGTTGGCTTTTTTTGCTGCTGATTAGCAAAAAATATAGTATTTTTGCGAAAATGTATAGATTCCGATGTAATCTGCTATGCTGAACGACATTGTACTGTCAGGTCTGATTAATCTGTTTGCGCTCTTCGGTTCGCAGAACAAGGTTGATGAATCCAAGGCTGAAAAGTTGCTGGACAACTATTTAGGCCGTTACCTGGGTCTGAGGAACACCAGATCCTATCTGGATTTGTATTCAGATTTGTGCATGTTCTACGAGGATGGTGACGGCATTGACAAGGACAATGTAGTCAACCAGATATGCCAGAAGATCAAGGACAAGCTTGAGGCCGGCGAAAGGAAGCTCATCCTGCTCCGTCTTATGGAGTTCTGCATGATCTCCCCCGACTCGTTCGATCCGCAGAGCACTGTCTTCACACTGATGGCCAGTGACTTCGGCGTCGATGCGGAACTGTATGGCGGCTATTGCGATTTCGTGTACGACCGTGAGGGTGAGTTCGTCCGCAAGCATCATTTTGAAGGATATCCGGGTTATGTCAAGACTCTCTGGATCCGTTCAGAGAACAAGATGATATTCTCGTACATCGGTCAGGATGACGTGCTGTTCGATGACGTGCTGCTGACTCCTGGAATCTTCCAGATCTGGCATGTCAGCGGAGTCCTCAAGAACCACAAGGGAGCTCCGGTCTACTATTCGCAGGTCCGTCAGGTCTACGATGGCAAGTCCGACGACAGGATAGTATACAGCATACGCGACGTGAATTTCCGTTTTCCGGACAGCAATAACGGTCTGCACAATCTGTCGATGACGCTGTTCGGCGGCGAACTGATGGCCATTATGGGCGGCAGCGGCGCCGGCAAGACAACGCTGCTCTCCATCCTGAACGGTTCGCTCAAGCCTCAGAGCGGTACGCTTGAGATCAACGGCCATTCCATAGAGCGTCCCGAGGCCAGAGCCCTGATCGGTTTTGTTCCGCAGGACGATCTCCTTATCGAGGAATTGACCGTTTACCAGAACCTGTACTACACGGCAAGACTCTGTTTCGACGGTCTTGACGATGCTGAAATAGACAGAAAGGTAATCAGCCTGCTGCGTGATCTGGGTCTTGACAAGGCCAAGGATCTGGTAGTCGGTTCGCCTCTCAACAAGACGATATCGGGCGGTCAGCGCAAGCGTCTGAACATCGCTCTCGAGCTTATCCGCGAGCCGTCCGTCATATTCCTGGATGAACCTACGTCGGGACTTTCATCGTCCGATACAGACAACGTGATGGGCCTTCTCAAGGAGCAGACCTGCCACGGCAAGCTGGTGGTGCTGAACATACATCAGCCGTCAAGCGATGTCTACAAACTGTTCGACCGTCTCTGTCTGCTGGATCTGGGAGGCTATCCCGTTTTCGACGGCAATCCTATAGATGCAGTCACCTACTTCAAGTCGGCTGCGAATTATGCCGATGCTGATACCAGTACCTGCCCGACGTGTGGCAATGTCAATCCCGAAACCGTTCTCAATATCATAAACGAGAAGGCTCTGGACGATACCGGGCACCTGAGCACTGAGCGCAAGGTCAGCCCGGAACAGTGGCACGAAAAGTATCTTGACAACAGAAGGGTGGCCGATGCGCCTTTCGTCGCCTCGATTCCGACATCGAATCAGAAGAAACCGTCGGCACTCGGTCAGATGATGATATTCCTGGAGAGGAACGTCAAGGCCAAACTGACGAACCTGCAGTATATTCTCATCACTCTGCTCGAGGCCCCGCTGCTTGCTGTCATCTGCGGACTCCTGACGCGCTATGCTCCTCAGGAGGGCTATACGGTGATGGACAACAAGAACATGGTCAGCTATTTCTTCATGGCCATTATCGTCGCCATCTTCATTGGAATGAGCGGCAGCGCCGAGGAGATAATAAAGGACCGCACCCTGCTCAAGCGTGAGAAGTTCCTCGACTTGAGCTACCCGTCGTATATATGGAGCAAAATCATATTTGCTGCCGGAGTGTCACTGCTACAGACCGCGCTCTTCATCGTAGTCGGAAACCTGCTGATGGGGTTGCACGGAATGTTCATGATGTGGTGGATGATACTGTTCGTATCGGCACTCCTGTCCAGTCTCATCGGACTGTTCCTGTCGCAGTGCCTGAACTCCGTGGTCGCGATTTACATAACCATACCAATACTGCTCATCCCGCAGATTCTTCTGTGCGGACTTGTGGTTTCGTTCTCTGACCTTAACGGCAACAGCAAGACCGACAATGTTCCGGTCATCGGTGATGTCATCCCGTCGCGCTGGGCCTTCGAGGCGCTTGCCGTCGGAACCTACTGCTACAACGACTACGAGAAGCCCTACTTTGAGATGGACAAGCAGAGATTCCAGGCGATGTTCTACCGTGAATCGTTCATCTATGAGCTGGAGTCACATCTTGAAACCATCAAGGACAGGACTGAGAAGGGCGAGGAACTTTCGCCCGTGCACATGCAGGTCCTTGTCAACGAACTTCCGACACTGGCTTCGGCCTGCGGTCTGGAGCCTTATTCCGGCAATTACGATTACGAGTCGGTTACTGCCTATCTGAACAATGCCAAGGCTGTTCTGGGTAGAGTCTGCAACGATGTCACGCTACAGAAGGACCGTATGATGAGCGATGCCATCAAGGTCTATGGCAAGGAGAATATGATTGACCTGAAGAGGGCCAATTGCAATATAAAGCTCGAGGAGTTCGTCGTGGGTGGCGAGTCTGACGAGGCCATCGAGGTGGTTGACGGCCATCTGGTCCCACTCGTCGGCAGGATATACCTGACTCCGAAAAGCCACAACGGACGCGCTCCGTTCTACAGCTCGGTCAAGGTGCTGGGCAGCAGGGAGATTCCTACATTATGGTTCAATATGTCGGTGCTCCTGCTGATGTGCGTCATCTTCACGGTGCTGCTTATAATGAACATTCCGGATAAAAAGAAAAAATGATATTACTAATTATTTAACAACCAACAAAATGAAAAAGATTTTATCTTTCGTTTGCATTGCTGCAGTATCATTCGCAATGATTGCCTGCGGCGGTAACAAAAAGGCTAAGCAGGCTGCAGCCGCTCCTGAAGCCCAGAAGTCACAGGCTGAAATTCAGCAGGAAGAGTACATCAAGATGCAGATCGACAGCCTTGCAGCCGAGATGCTTCGTCTGAAACCTCTGGATTTCGTAAAGACCACCAACGACGGAACCATCGTCCTTTCCGACAAGGAGAAGCAGGTAAAGCCTGACTATCTGGTAAGCGCATCTGCCATCAACGATCTTCAGACACTGTCACAGAAGTATCGTGCAGCAGCCCTCATCTATGTTGACAAGGAAGTTGCCAAGCTGTACGAGATGACCAATCTCACATCAGATTATGACAAGGCTCTCACCAAGCTCTATCTTGACATCAACGACCCGTCTCTCAAGGAGATTTTCCAGACCGACAATACTGCCGAGGCTATGAACAACTTCTATGCAACCTGCAAGGAGAACGGCCGTCTGCACTTCTTCTGGGATGTCTGCGCCGCAGCTGTTGTTGAGCACATCTACATCGCTTCTCAGAATTCAGAGAAGTTCCTTGCTGCATTCGATGACGATTCAGCTTCGGAACTTACACTTCAGATCGCTCTTCTGACAATCGCAATCGATGACCTTGCAGAGATCAATCCTGAATACAAGGAGATCAGCGAGGCTCTGAAGCCGGTAGGTGTCATCAATGCCATCAGCGTTGAGCAGTTCCGTGAGCAGCTGGCTCAGGTCAAGTCTGAGGTTTCAGTATCGCGCAGCACTCTTCTCAAGTAACTGCAGCCCTGACTGAATTTGCTTTGCAGGCTGCCGGCATCTGGTCGGCGGCCTGCTTTTTTTTATTCAGATGAATCACATTTTATATATAAGTAATCGATGTTTGGAGTACCT
This sequence comes from Bacteroidaceae bacterium, assembly GCA_045642985.1. GTDB lineage: Bacteria > Bacteroidota > Bacteroidia > Bacteroidales > Bacteroidaceae > Colenecus. The sequence continues at coordinate 4,674 of JAZUJU010000163.1, forward strand.
TTGCATAACCTAATAACAACACAATGACAGTAAAGGAATTAAAAGACGTCGTTGTCCGCTTTTCGGGCGATTCCGGAGACGGAATGCAGCTTGCTGGCAACATTTTCTCGACTGTATCAGCTACGGTCGGAAACAGTATCAGTACATTTCCTGACTATCCTGCCGACATACGCGCACCGCAGGGTTCTCTGACAGGCGTTTCAGGCTTTCAGGTACATATTGGCGCGGAGCAGGTGTTCACCCCGGGCGATTGCTGTGACGTGCTTGTCGCGATGAATGCCGCTGCGCTCAAAACGCAGATCAAGTATGCCAAGAAGGATGCCACCATCATCATTGATACTGACGCTTTCCAGAAGAGCGATCTCGACAAGGCCGCTTTTCAGACAGACGACCCGATTCGCGAGCTTGGCATAGACAATGACCGCGTCATTGCCTGCCCGCTCACTCAGATGGTCAAGGACTGCCTTGCTGATACGGGGATGGATGCCAAGTCGGTTCTTAAGTGCCGCAATATGTTCGCACTCGGTCTGGTATGCTGGCTCTTCAGCCGCGATCTGGAGATTGCTTTCAACTTCCTGCGTGACAAGTTCGCCAAGAAGCCTGAGCTGGCAGAGGCCAACATCAGGGTGATACAGGCCGGCTACGATTACGGACACAACACTCACAGTTCTGCGATGAATGTCTATAGGGTTGAGTCTAAGGTCAAGGAACCGGGACGCTATATGGACATAACCGGCAACAAGGCTACGGCGTATGGACTCATTGCTGCCGCCGAGAAGGCTGGGCTGAAACTGTATCTGGGTTCTTATCCTATCACTCCCGCTACCGATATCCTGCACGAACTTTCCAAACACAAGTCGTTAGGTGTCACTACGGTGCAGTGCGAGGACGAGATTGCCGGTTGCGCTTCGGCTGTAGGAGCTTCGTTTGCCGGCGCACTGGCCGCAACATCCACATCAGGTCCCGGCATCTGTCTCAAGTCCGAGGCTATGAATCTTGCAGTCATCATGGAGCTGCCTCTGGTCGTCATTGACGTGCAGCGCGGCGGCCCTGCTACAGGACTTCCTACCAAGAGCGAGCAGACGGACCTCCTTCAGGTGCTGTTCGGCCGTAATGGCGAAAGCCCGATGCCTGTCATTGCTGCAAGACATCCTGTTGATTGCTTCGATTCTGCTTACATGGCCTGCAAGATTGCTCTTGAACATATGACTCCAGTCGTCCTTCTTACGGACGCTTTCATAGCCAACGGCTCGGCATCGTTCAAACTGCCTGACCTGTCCCAATATCCGGCCATCAACCCGCCGTATGTTCCTGAGGAACTTCGCGGTTTATGGACTCCGTATATGCGTGCTGAAAACGGAACCCGTTACTGGGCCGTTCCGGGACGCGAGGGCTTTGCCCATATCCTTGGAGGTCTTGAAAAGGATAACAAGACCGGAGCCATCAGCACAGCTCCTGAGAACCACGACCTGATGACACGCCTGCGCCGTCAGAAGATTGAGAATATCGAGGTCCCCGATCTGGAAGTGCTTGGCGATGTGGACGATGCCGATCTGCTGATTGTAGGCTTCGGCGGAACTTACGGACATCTCCGCGCCGCAATGGACGAGATGCGCGCTGCGGGCCGCAAGGTAGCTCACGCACATTTCAACTTTATCAGCCCGCTGCCGAAGAATACGGCTGATGTGCTGGGCAGATACAGTAAGGTGGTCGTCGCAGAACAGAATATGGGACAACTGGCCGCATACCTCAGAATGAAGGTTGACGGATTTGTTCCATACCAGTTCAATCAAGTTAAGGGTCAGCCGTTCGTCGTGGCTGAACTGGTGAAGTCGTTTACGGAAATTCTTGACAAGTAAAAGGATACAATTATGAGCGAATATACAGTACAGGATTTCAAGAAGGGCCAGCCCCGCTGGTGCCCGGGATGCGGTGACCATTTCTTCCTCGCTTCGCTGCACAAGGCGATGGCCGAGATAGGTGTCGCTCCGCACAATGTGGCTGTCATTTCAGGTATTGGCTGCTCCAGCCGTCTGCCTCATTATATGGCGACCTACGGCATGAATACCATCCACGGACGTGCCGCTGCAATAGCAACCGGCTGCAAGGTAGCGAATCCGGATCTTGCCGTGTGGCAGATTTCAGGTGACGGAGACGGTCTTGCCATCGGTGGAAACCACTTTATTCACGCCAACCGCCGCAACATCAATCTGAATATGATTCTGCTGAACAACCGTATCTACGGCCTGACCAAGGGGCAGTATTCTCCGACATCACCGCGCGGATTCGTCAGCAAGTCGAGCCCGTACGGAACCGTCGAGGATCCGTTCCGTCCGGCTGAACTCTGTTTCGGTGCGCGTGGCCATTTCTTTGCACGTGCCGTGGCTACTGATGCTCCGGGTACGGTCGATGTCCTCAAGGCAGCCTATCAGCACAAGGGCGCATCGGTCTGCGAGATTCTGCAGAACTGCGTCATCTTCAACAACGGCACTCACGATGCCGTATATAATAAGGAGGGACGTTCCAGAAATGCCATTTATGTCAAGCATGGCCAGCCGCTGATTTTCGGAGAGAACAGCGAGTACGGACTGATGCAGGAGGGTTTCGGACTGAAGGTCGTAAAAATAGGCGAGAACGGTATTACAGAAAAGGACATTCTGGTTCATGACGCTCACTGCGAGGACAATACCCTGCAGCTGAAACTTGCTCTTATGGGGCAGGGCGACGGGTTCCCGGTTGCCTTGGGAGTTATCCGTGATGTTGATGCTCCGACATACGACGATTCCGTTACGGCACAGATTGAGGAAATCAAGACGGCAAAGAAGTATCACAACTTTGCCGAACTGCTCGAGACCAACGACATCTGGACAGTGGAATAGGAAATGTAACTCTGATAAACCATCAAGTCCCGACAACTGATTGTAGTTGCCGGGACTTGTGTCTTCGTAACAGCAGGATGTCAGAACATCATACCGCCGCCCATTCCGCCTATACCGCCGCCTCCGAATGAAACATTGGTAGTGGTTGTATATTCCACGTAAGTACCGTCCTCCTGCTTAGCAGGCAGCCAGTCAGGCATCAGCATTACTGTACGCATAGCCTCCTGACCTAACAGGAAGTTCGTGTTCTGGATAACCTTTGGATTGATGACGGCACCGTCCTTGCCTATAGTGAACTGGACTGTCACATTGTCCTTGATGCGGTTATCCTCGCAGTCCTTCGGGTAGAAAGTATTGGAACGGATGTAGCTCATCATCTGCATCATACCTCCGGGGTAGTTGGCAACCGGCCCTCTCGGACCTCCGGGCGCTCCGCCCATAGGACCGCCCATAGGGCCTCCCATCGGTGCACCTCCGAAACCGCCGAATCCTCCGAAACCTCCTCTCGGATTAGCTGCCTGAGCGGCCGCCTGTTCTGCTGCAGCCTTCTCTTCGGCCGCAAGGTCGCGCGGGTCTATGGCCATTGGAACACCCTGGCTGAGAACCAGAGCCAGAGAATCGATGTAGGTCGAGTAGGTCGGGTACTCCTTGTCGGACTTGAGTACCAGACGATACCATTTCTTGGCGTCACGTATGGCTGCAGTATCCTTTGCCATACGCCACTGGCCCAGACAGATTGTGCCTAGCAGAGCCTGTGTGCCGATAATCGCATCGTCCTTGTCGTTAACCTGCTCTATGCCTGGAATGACGCTCAACTGCATACGTGCCTGAGTCAGAAAGTCCGGATTGTTCTCGTGCTTTCCGTATTCGAAATAGAGCTTGCCCAGCAGATTGTACGAGTTTATGTCGCCTGTCTTGATTGCCTTGCGCAGCCATTTGCTCGCTGCCGAGAAATAGGCTGAATTGTCAGGCTTGCGCACCCAGAAAATGAAGTAGTAGTTCCCGAGATTGTACTGGGCGTCTAGCAGACCGTTATTGGCGGCTTCCTCCAGAAGAGTAATGCCCAGATTCAGATCGGCTTTGATTTTGGTTCCTGTCATACATTCTACACCGAGCAGGTTCATTGACTTGTAGTCTCCTTTCAGTACGCCTTTCTTGTATTTCTCAATTGTTGACTTGGCACTGTTGTCCGTAATTTCAATCTTGTCAAGTTCCACGCTCAGTGAGTCCGTGCTGATAGCGGAGTACACTTTGCCTGTTATCGTCAGACAGAGCGCAAGCAGAAGTACGACTTTTCTCATAAAAGTTGGTTTTATAACTGCAATGTTAGTGATTTTTTGCCAAAAAAACTTCCGGCAATCCCAAAAAAGGAACTGCCGGAAGTATTAATATTATAAGGTGTTACCCCGATTACTTCTTTCTCATGATGCCGTATGCTGTCGGAGCTGCGATGAACAGCGACGAGCAGGTGCCGAATACAACACCGAGAATCATTGCGAATGCGAAGCTGCGGATGCTGTCGCCGCCCAGGAAGAAGATACAGAGAAGTACGATGAGGGTACTTACAGATGTATTGATTGTACGGGCCAGTGTGGTGTTGAGCGCATCGTTGAACAGCTGCTTCTTCTCACGCTTGGGGTAGAGGTGCGTGTATTCGCGGATACGGTCGAAGATGACCACCTTATCGTTGATTGAGTAACCGATAGCTGTCAGCACGGCACCGATGAATGTCTGGTCGATTTCGAGCGAGAAAGGCATCCAGCCCCAGCAGGCTGAGTACATACCCAGAATAACGAGTGTATCCATTGCAAGAGCTACGATAGCACCTACCGAGTAAGCCACATTGCGGAAACGGAGCAGAATGTACAGGAAGATGGCGAACAGAGCCAGAATGACTGAGATGATAGCGCCGCGGGTGATATCCTTCGAGATTGAAGGACCGACCTTCTGCGAAGATATGATTGAGCCGCCTGCACGGTTCTCGCGGTCAATGAATGTAGCCAGATCAAGATCAGCACTGAGCTTGCCTGCCTTCTTGAGCGATGTGAAGAGGAACTCTTCGATTTCGGCATCGATAGTCTCTGAATCCTCGTCAATGCGGTAGGTAGTGGAGATACGGATGGTCTTGTGGTCGGTACCGAGGGCGATTGCCTGAACGGAACCTTCGTTGATAGCGTTGTCCTCCTTGACAGCGGCATCCATAATGGCGCCGATTTCCTCAGGCTCTACCGGCTGCTCGAACTGTACCACGAAGTTACGGCCACCGCTGAAGTCGATACTCTTGCTCAAACCTCTTGTGCTGAGTAATACGATGAATACGACTGCTGCTGCACCGAAAATTATGAAGGATGTCTTTGCTGCCTGCATGAAACCGAAATGAGTGTTGGCCATCAGGTTCTTGGAGAAACCGGTGGTGAAGTCCTCATCCTGGAGCTTGCCTTTGCCGAGATAGTGCTCGTAAACGATACGGGTAAGGAACACTGCTGTGAAGAACGAGCAGACGATACCGATGATAAGTGTGGTTGCGAATCCGCGGATAGGACCTGTACCGTAGACGAACAGGATGATACCTGTAATGATAGATGTGAAGTTGGAGTCGAAGATTGCGGAGAACGCATTCTTGTAACCGTCTGCCAGAGCGGCTGATACGGCCTTGCCGCCTCTGAGTTCCTCCTTGGTGCGCTCGTAGATAAGCACGTTGGCATCGACTGCCATACCGAGCGTAAGTACGATACCTGCGATACCGGACATTGTCAGGGCTGCCTGGAACGATGTCAGAATACCGAGTGTGAAGAAGAAGTTGCAGAGCAGAGCTCCGTTGGCAATCATACCCGGAACGAATCCGTAGATGACGCACATATATATCATCAGGATGATGAATGCCACGATGAATGAGATGAATCCCTGACGGATTGACTCCTGGCCGAGAGACGGACCTACGATGTCTTCCTGAACGATTCTTGCAGGAGCCGGCATCTTACCGGACTTCAGGACGTTTGCAAGGTCCTGAGTGTCCTCGACTGTGAATGAACCGGTGATGGAACTGTTGCCACCGGTGATTTCGCCCTGAACGTTAGGTGCGCTGTACACACAGTTGTCAAGAACGATGGCGATGTTGCGGTTGACGTTCTGCTTGGTGAGCTGAGCCCAACGGCGTGCGCCTTCGGTGTTCATTGACATACTTACGCTCGGGTTGCCGTACTGGTCAAACTCGTCGCTTGCCTTGGTTACGACCTCACCGCCGAGAGCTGCGCGACCGTCCTTGTTGGTAACCTTGATGGCGTAGAGCTCGTAATACTGCTCCTTGGTGTCGATGGCCTTGACACCCCACAGTGTCTTGAAATCACGTGGGAACATTGACTTGATTTCCGGACGAGCCAGCATACGGTTGACATCGGCGGTATCGTTGTAGTGTGCAATACCTATTACACAACTGCCCTGGTAGCCAGGTGATGAAAGACGTGAAAGCAGCGGGTTGGACTTGCGGAGCTCTGCCTTCTGTGCAGCGGTCAGGTCGGCCTGTCCATCCTGGCTCTCAGCGAGCAGGCTTCCGAGGTCTTCTCCCTCTTCTTCAGCAGCCTCGACAGCCTCTTCGGCAACGGCTTCTGCGACCTCCTCGACAGCAGTCTCATCAGCAGCTTCGACATTGGCGGCAGCGGCCCCTTCGCTTTCGAGTACGCGGAGCTTGCGGTCTGCGGCTGCGATGATGTCAGCAATCTCGTCATATTTGTAAGTCTCCCAGAATTCAAGGTTTGCAGAACCCTGGAGCAGCTTTCTTACACGCTCAGGCTCCTTGATACCCGGAAGCTCAACCATAATGCGGCCCTGCTTGCCCTCAAGTTCCTGAATGTTCGGCTGTGCTACGCCGAAACGGTCGATACGGGTGCGGAGAACGTTGAATGAGTTGTCGATAGCCGCATCAACCTCTTCCTTGAGGACAGCTATGACCTCGGCATCGGTGCTCTGGACATCAACGCGGTCCTTCAGCATCGAAGTTGCGAAGAACTTGTTGAGGCTGCCTGTCGGGTCAAGCTTGCGGTACTCGTCAACGAACAGGTCGACGAAATCCGACTGGCTGCTTACCGAACGCTTTGCAGCAGCGTTAAGTGCAGCGTTGAAATTCTCGTCCTTGTTGTTGTTCGAAAGAACCTTGACAACATCGGGAACTGATACCTCGAGGATGACGTTCATACCGCCCTTCAGGTCAAGGCCGAGTCCAATCTGCATCTCACGGCACTCTTTGAAAGTGTAAGTACCCATCCAGACCTTTTCGTTCATAACTGAGTCAAGGTAGGCCTGCTCACCCATAGGACTCTCCTTGGCAGCCTTTTCAATGCTGCGGGTCCTGAAAGTAAAGGACAGATAGAAAAGACATACCAGTGTCAGTGCTATCGCAAAAACCTTTACGAAACCTTTGTTTTGCATATTATTTT
>JAZUJU010000164.1:0-4341 GCA_045642985.1 Bacteroidaceae bacterium
ACAAGTATGCGCGGCAGGTTGAGCAGAATCATAGCGATTCCGATGCGTTGCTTCATACCGCCCGAGAAGGATCCGATGGCGGAGTTCCTCTGCTCGTACATATGAACTGCAGAAAGCACATACTCAAGCCTTTCGCGACGGACCTTCTCGTCGGTCACCCCCTTAAGGATGGCCTGATAATCGAGGAAATCCCACGCTGTCATAGCCTCGTACATACCGAACTCCTGAGGCAGGAACCCAATAAGGCTCTGCAGCTCCTCGCGGTACTTGAGCGTGTCCATTCCGTTGATGAACACCGTGCCATAACTCTGGCGCAGGATGCCTGTGACGATGCGCATGAACGTGGACTTGCCGGCTCCGTTGGGGCCCAGCAGACCGAACATGCCGCTGTGAATCTGGAACGATACGCCACGCAGTGCCCTGAACGGCTTCTTCTGCTTGCCTATGACGGGAATGCTCTTGACGAACACGAACCAGGTCCGTTTAAGACCAGCCTTCTGTCCTTTCAGACGCTCCACGTTGATATCGTTCTCATATAGGTAATCCGATGTACGGCGGATAAGGAGTCCCAGCACCCAGACCACTGCTATGAACACCACGAATCCCTTGCTTTCAAGGCGTCTGCTCAGGAAGAACATAGTCAGAGCGGGCAGAACCCAGAAGAGTACCCGCCTGATCTTCTGCGCGATACCGGGATTGCCGGATTTGTAACCAATGTACTCGGTAACGGCCTTCAGTATGTTTTTGACACCTGCCAGCGTGATGATGGCCATAAGCAGTATCCAGAAGTTCTTCTCAAAATACCAGCCGGCCAGATAGCCCGTGAATCCGAACACCACGACCTGCCACAGAAGGCCCACGAAGTCCTTTGCATGATGGTAAGTGCGTGCCAGTCCCAGCCTGCGGCGTATGTTGAGGCCGCTCCTCCACTGACGCAGGAACAGTCCCGGCCAGTCGTAAACCTTGACCAGGTTACGTACCTCAATCTCGATAGGCTGGTCCGGAGCGACGATGTCCTCGCGTGCAATCCTCACGGAGCTCTTGATGAAGTATGTCACTCCCGGAATAGCAAACAGAAGCACAATGATTGAAAGCAGAATACGGAAGATTCCGCTCAGGCTTGTCAGGATCACCAGCAGGCCCACACCTAATATAACAGCGTGCAGGATATGCGTGTAGCGGCCCAGACCCTTGTACCAAGCGCGCATATTCTCGAACGAAATGAAGAGCGTAGGTATGAGCAGCAGCGTCAGGATGGCCGAGAACGTAAGGCCGCCTATAACAGTCAGCGCAAAGGGCGCACCTATGGCACCGGCATATTCGCTGTCGCCCATCGCCATCGGGATAAGCGTGACGATGGTCGTTATAGTCGTTATGCAGATAGGTCTAAGACGCGAGTAGCCGCTGGTCATAATGGCCCTCATTCGGCCGTAGCCACGCTTGCGCAGAGTGGTCGAGTAGTCTATCAGAATGATGCCGTTGTTGACCACCACGCCCAACAGGATCAGGAATCCGGTCAGGGTGTTGGCCGTCATCAGACTGTTGCCCGACAGAAGCAGTGCCAACAGCGATCCTATGGCTGCCAGAGGTATGGAGAACAGCAGCACAACAGGTGTGGTCAGCGACTCGAACGATGCCGCCAATATCATAAATATCAACAATATCGATGCCAGAATCAGGAACTTGAACTCGCTGGTCGAGTCATCGCCCCGCTGTGTTTCCAGAGCCAGTCCCGAGGGCAGGTTGTAATTGGCTATAAGGTCATCGATCTGGCCGTGATAGCCGTCCAGCACATCCTTGGGCAGTTCCTCGCTCTGCGATATGCCATAGGTGACGTTGATGCGGCGGTCACGGTTCACGCGGCTAACCTCGGATGGTCCACGGCTCAGACGTATGCTGGCCAGTTGCTGCAGCTCATGCACTCCGCCGTTCTGGTCGGTTATGGTGACGCGGCGCAGGTCGTCCATCGTCTTCTCCCAACGGCCGGCCTCTTCCTCCTCTTCGGTCAGGTCGTCCATAATGACGATGTCATACTCATCGGTACCAACCTTGAAACTGGCATCTGTGCTGGTAGAGCGGTTCAGATTGTTAAGGGCCGTGGTGATGTTCTGGGGAGTGATGCCGTATGATGCCAGCGACACGGGATCGAAGGTCAGCTGGACCTCGCGGCGGCCACCGGGGTTGTCCACGCGGACATCGCGCACGAACTCCATCTGTTCCAGATTGTATCTCAGTTCGTTAGCCACGATACGCATAGTCTCGGTATCGGAGCCCTTTACCACTATACTCTCGGAATTGTCGCCCACGCCGAGCACACTCATAAAGCGCGTCAGTCTGTTCAGTCCGTTTGCATTCTGCTGTCCTCCGCCGTAACCCGGGGTGACGCGCACATCGATGTCATCGTCCAGAGTGAGCAGATCACCAAGTTGCTCCACAATCTGGCTGATGGTCGGGCCTCCCTTCTTGCTGTAGTCATCCTGAAGGGTGACAGTGATGGAAGCCTGATCTTCCTCGATGCGGCTTATTACATCTTTCTTATGCGGGAAACTGTCCAGACGCGACTCCAGCGTAGCCGTAGCCACATCTGTGTTCTCGATGGTACTGCCTGTGGGCATAGTTATGCTGACATTGACACGGTCGCTGTCGATCTGACGGTTCTGACCGGTATTGCGCGCGAGAGCGACTATGAATGCGATGACCAGGACGACAACTGCGGTACCGATGGTCGGTCCGGGCTTTCTGAGGCAGGTCTTGAGTAGCGTGGAGTAAATCTGCAGCGGCCGGTCGTGTATTGACATCTTGCTGAACGGGGTACTGCCACGCCAACTGCTGCGTTCCATCAGGGCGGCTGTTGCCATCGGGATGAACGTAACAGCTACAAGAAGCGAGAAAAGCAGCGTAGATATGATGGAGAAGCCGATATTCTGGCCAAGCAGCTTGATCATAGGTTCCTCGGAGAACACGAACGGCAGGAACACCGTTATCGTGGTGAGCGTAGATGCAATGAGGGCCTTGTGCACCTCTCTGACGCCCTGAAGAGCCGCCAGCCGCGGGGGCATTCCCATAGAAGCCAGACGGTAGATGTTCTCCAGCACGACGATACTGCTGTCCAGCAGCATACCTATGGCCAACGCCATACCTAAAAGCGTAAGCGTATTGATGGATATGTCTGCGGCATAGAAGATGTTGAATGCAGACAGAACCGACACCGGGATGGACAGTGCGATGAGGCACACCAGCCTGATGTCGCGCAGGAAAAACCAGAGCACGAAGATAGCCAGCAAGCCGCCCAACAGCGCCAGACGTACTATCTGCGACATGTTATTGCTGATCTGGTCGGCCGAGTTGGACTGCACAACCAGCTGCAGGTCCTGCGGAGCCAACTCGCGGTTAACCTCGTCTATACGTTTCAGGCATCTTTTGGACAGTTCCAGAATGTTCTCGCCGGACACATTGACCAGCGATACCGAAATGGCGTCCATACCGTTAACCCTGCTGATGGTGGTCTCGTCCTTATAGTCGAAGAACACCGTCGCAACATTCTTCAGATAGATGGGACCGGGAGCAACGACAAGGTTCTCCACCTGCGACACATCGTCGTAGTTGGCATCCAGCTGCACGTAGTACTTACGGTCCGACTCGCTGATGAATCCCAGGAACGTACGCTCCTGGTTGTACTGGTTCAGTGCCTGGCTGATCTGCGAGTTTGAGATGTTCAGTGCCCGCATGGCCTCAGGATTGGAACGGATCTCTATGGACTTGACACGACCGCCGTAGACCGTCACGTCGGCTATTCCATCAATGCTCAGGAGACGGGGCACCACATCCTTGTCCACGATGGCCCTAAGGCGGTCCACACCGCCCGTTCCGCGCACCTGAAGCGAGATGAACTGGTTGCCCATACCACCGATGTTGGCCTGCTGGACATTCACATTGACACCTGTTGGGAAGTCCGAACGGATGGAACTGATCTTCTGCTGCAGTTTTACCGTGGTGAGTTTCAGGTTGGTTCCACGCTTGAAATCGACCCTGATGGTGCCCTGACGGCCCGACACGGTCGTTTCCATATTCTCCACGCCGCCCACAGCACTGACGGCACCCTCCAGAGGAATGACCACCTGCTGTTCCATATATGAAGGCGTCAGGTCACTCTGGGCCGAACAACTGATGTAGAGCTGGGGCAGTTCCGTATTGGGCAGCAGTTCAACAGACAGCTGCTTGTACGAGAAGTAGCCCATGAGCGACAAGGCCACCAGAAGCATGCAGATAGTTACCCTGCGGTCGACAAATGACTTCATTTCCCGGTTATTCTTATTTTGGCGCTCTCTAACACGTAATAGA
>JAZUJU010000165.1:0-13584 GCA_045642985.1 Bacteroidaceae bacterium
CAGCCCTCCACGATTGGCATCGGCAGAGCCTTTGCATACATCTGTGAGCGCATATTGTAGCGCAGATAGGTGATGATGTCCTTTTCCGATGCGATGAAACCGCCGATGGTGGCCATAGACTTGGCGTATGCGCCGATGTACAGGTCGATGCCGTCCATAACGCCGAAATGCTCCGATGTGCCGCGCCCGTTCGGTCCCATTACGCCAAAGCCGTGTGCATCGTCAATGAGAATTCTGAAGCTGTACTTCTCTTTCAGGGCTACAATCTGGTCGAGTATGCCGAGTGCGCCGGTCATTCCGAAAACGCCTTCGGTGATGAGGAGCACACCGCCTCCGTTTGCCTCAGCCTCGGCTGTGGCAATCTTCAGCTTCTGCTCGCACGATACTATGTCGTTGTGCTTGAACTTGTAGGTGGTGCCCATATGCAGGCGTGAACCGTCTATCAGACAGGCGTGAGCCTCTGAGTCAATTACCAGCACGTCGTGACGGCTGAGCAGTGAGTCAATGGCTGACACGATGCCCTGATAGCCGAAGTTGAACTCGAAGGCAGCCTCCTTGCACTCGAATTCTGCAAGCTCCTTCTCCAGTTTCTCGTGCAGTGCGGTGTGACCGGTCATCATACGGCTTCCCATAGGGTAGGCCATACCCCAGCGTGCTGCAGCTTCTGCGTCGATTTTGCGGACTTCCGGGTGATTGGCAAGACCCAGATAGTTGTTGAGACTCCAGCAGAGTACCTCCTTGCCGTTGAAGCGCATATGAGGTCCCAGTTCTCCTTCAAGTTTCGGGAATGCGAAATATCCGTCTATCTTTTCTCTGTACTGGCCGATAGGGCCACCGGTTGATTTCTTTATTTTATCAAAAATATCCATAGCAAATATGTTTATCAGTTCTGTTTGATGACGTTAGTGGAATCCTTCCATTTCTTTTCTGCCGGGATGACCTCGCTGTCGGCGGGCTTTGACGGCTTTTCAGCTGCTGGTGCTGCTGCTTCAATGCTGGCCTTCTCAACCCATGCTATCGGCTGACCCTTGGCGAGCATCGTACCCTGCTCGGCCTCGATGCCTGTTATCTTGCAGTCCATAGGTGCGACAACCGGCTCCATGCCGTGACTTGTCTGCAGGTAGGCGATGGTTTCGCCTTCGCGGAACTTGGTGCCGAAAGCCGGAGCCTTCGAACCCTCGTTGTAGTCAAGCTCCCATACGATGCGCCCGTTCACAGGAGCCTCGACGGCATCTGCATCCGGATGCAGGATGGCGCGCTTGTCGGCAGCGGTCAGGTGCTTGACCGGTGCGCCGGCAGTACCGGCCTGTGCCTTCTCCATACGCTCCAGCAGGTCCTTGTTGAACTGGGCCTTGGCCTGACCGGACTTGAATTCGCGATACTGCTTCTCGTGCATTGCGAACTCGAACAGTTCCTCGTCGTCCTGACCGCGGTCCCAGCCGTTCTCCTCCATCTCCTTGATGAAGCGCGGCAGTTCGTCCGGGTAGAGCGACTGCGGGTCGCCTGTATAGAAATCAAATCCTTTCTCCTTGGCAAGTTCGATGATTTCGGGAGCCAGCTCGCCGGGCAGCTTGCCTGACTTGCCGAGAATCATTCCCCACATTGCCGGGTCCATACGGCTGAACGGCTTCTCGTCCATCGACTTGGAGTAGAGGTTCATCAGAGCGGCGTTCTTGACATACTGTGAGAACGGGGTTACGAGACATGGCGTGCCGAGCATAGGCCAGATTCGCTGTACCTCGTCAAACAGTTCGACAAGCAGTTCGTCTTCGGAAAGTTCCTTCTCGCCCTTCTTGCGCAGGTTGGTGTTGATCGCCGCGTGCATGCCCTTGAGGTCGGCCATGAGCGAACCCATCATTCCACCGGGCAGACCGCAACCTACCAGAAGTGATGTCATCAGGGAGTTCTTCGGGTCAATCCAGTAGCCGAGGAAATCGTCTATGAAACTCTGTGTGAGGCTGCGTGCCTCCATATATGCCTTCATGTTGATGTCCTTGACCAGGAATCCGGCATCCTTCAGCATGGCCTGGATGGTGATGACATCGGGATGGACCTTGCCCCAACTCAGTGGCTCCATTGCAACATCAAGCACATCGCCGCCGGCCTTGGCTACCTCGAGCATAGAGGCTACCGAGAAACCGGGACCGGTGTGTCCGTGATACTGTATGATGATGTCAGGATGCTTCTCCTTGATGGCGCGGACGATGGTGCCCAGCATTGCCGGACGGCCGATGCCGGCCATATCCTTCAGACAGATTTCCTGTGCGCCGCCTTCAATCAGCTGCTCTGCCAGATTGATGTAGTATTCGGCTGTGTGAACCTTGGAGTAGGTGATGCACATAGTAGCCTGTGCGGTCATTCCGGCGGCTTTTGCCCACTTGATGGACGGAATGATGTTGCGCGGGTCGTTCAGTCCGCAGAAGATGCGGGTGATGTCGACGCCCTGCGCATGCTTTACCTTATACATTAACTGACGGACATCAGCCGGAACAGGATTCATACGGAGTGCGTTCAGACCGCGGTCCAGCATATGTGTCTTGATGCCAGCCTCATTGAACGGCTTGGTGAATGTCCTTACTGCCAGATTCGGGTTCTCTCCATAAAGAAGATTTACCTGCTCACTTGCTCCGCCGTTTGTTTCCACGCGGTCAAAGCATCCCATATCGATAATCACAGGAGCAATCTTTGCAAGCTGATCCTTACGGGGAACATACTTGCCCGAAGACTGCCACATGTCACGGTAAACCAGACTGAATTGAACTTCCTTTTTCATATTGCCTTTTATACTTAATAATCCTTATTTGTTGTCAATAGCATTCTTGAACCACTGTGCACGGGATATGCCTTCGCCTGTGTTCAGCAGCACCATATCCCCATTGCGTATCAGCCCCTTGCGCAGAGCTTCATAGAACCCCGCAATGCAGACGACCGATGCCGGACCGAGATATACGCCGGCTTCGTCTCTGACAGTGCGTCCGTATTCCTCCAGACCCTCTTCGCGAATCCTTAAGAACGAGCCGCCGCTCTTGCGGACGATAGGTCCGACAATGGGGTACATGCCCGGCGTTCCTGCCGACAGAATCGAAATCTTCGTTTTCGGCGTGACTGAAGGGAAATGTTTCTCGTATCCTTCGGGGAAGCCGTTCTCTTCGGCCCATTCCCAAGCCTGTACCATCGGATCGCAGGTGTCCTGCTGGACAAGAAGCATTCTGGGCATCCTGTTCTGAGGGTAGGCCGATGCTATTTCGCGCATTCCCTTGTCGAATGCAATCGGGCTGGTGCCTCCTGCCACAGCCTGCATATAGACATCCGGGATGCGTCCGAGCTGACGCATGCACTCGAAAACCAGCGTCTTCTTGGCCTCGACACGTATCGGGTCGATGTTGCCGGCCGAAATCATCACGTGCTGATTCTTGTGGAATTCAGCAGCCTCTGCCTTGGCCTGTCCGTAACCTCCTTCGGAGACAATCAGATTCTGACCGGTCGCACGTATGGCATCCTGCGAGTCCTGATACATGTCGTGCGGGGCGAATATGTCGAACCTGACGCCGGCCTTGGCCAAATATGTGGCGTATGACGTGGCTGCATTTCCGGTCGATGCCAGACAGTATTCACCGACTCCGTGCTGCTTGAAAAGTGTGGCTGCGAGTGATGCGGCAATATCCTTGAATGTGCCGGTGCCGCCGTTCAGGTCGTTCCTGACTACCATCACGCGGCAGTCTATGCCATATTTGTCCGAAGCGTATCTGTTCAGGAAATGCCACTCCTCGATGGGAACGGCACCCTCTCCGCAACTGACAATGTCCCTGTCGCTGTCAAGCGGCAGAAAATCGTAGTAATGATAGAAATTGTCGGGATGACAATCCTTAGAACACAACTCTTCCAACTTACGGTAATCTGTCGAGTATACCGCTTCAGCGTGGTTGCTGCCGCATTTGCACAGCTGATCCTGACTGAACCAGTCGGCAAAACTGCCTATTACGGCTCCACATTTTTTACAGACAAGCTGATATTTCATCTTCAAAATATATAATCAATTGTCCGGATATTCCAGATTCCTGGCCTTTGCACAGACTATCACTTCTTCAAGATACTTTTTCGCTTCGGCTTTTGCACCCTTGAGGTCCATAAGTGTCCAGTTGCCGCATTCCTTGGGGCTGGCGCCGGGGACATCGCCCTCGAAGTCCGCCATAAATTCGAATGTGGCCCTCATAAGTTCCAGTACCTGGCGTGACTCCAGATTGCCCTTGACAATCAGATAGAAACCGGTGAGGCATCCCATCGGACCCCAGTATATGATTGAACTCTTCCAAGTCGGGTTGTTGCGCAGGTATGTGGCTCCCAGATGCTCCAGGGTGTGGCTGATGGCTGGCGTTAGGGCCGGTTCCCTGTTAGGCTCCTTCAGGCGGATGTCGAATGTGGTGGCCACTTCGTGTCCGAGAACGTCCTTGCGCGACACATATACACCCCTGAGCAGATTCTCGTGATTGACGCTGAAACTCGGAATCCTTTCCATTGCGTCAGGAGCGGCTGCCTTCTGCTCTTCTTTGACAGCCTCGCGGTAGGAATGAAGGCTCAGGTTGTCGCTGACCACCTTGATGGAGCGGACCCTGCTGAAACCCATAACCATTATGAAGGCAAGCTCCATATCAAAGAGACAGTCCTTGTAACGTGACTGCAGCACGAAATCAGTATTGGTATAGCAGATGGCGTGCGGATAATCTCCTGTAGTGTATAGTTTGTATGTAGGCTCTTCGTATGTGACTGAAGGATGGTTGAGCTTGGATTCGGATACCTCGACCACAGTGCCGATGTCGAAATTTGTGCTTCCGGCGTAGCCGATGTTCAGAATCTCCGTGTCAAGAGAAATGTTCTTCAGTGCCTGGATGATGTTGAATGCACCGACACCGGTGACGATGATTCTGTCCTTGCAGTCAGGAACGAATCTTCCGACCAGTTCCCTTTCACCTTCTTCGGCCAACACTATTATCCGTTCCATACTCCTGCCGTCAATATTCCATAAAATAATGCTGAATCTGCCGCCAGTCCTTTGTCTTTGTAAGCGCCAGCATCAGCAGAACTCTGGCCTTCTGCGGATTCAGATTCTGCGAAGCCACAAAGTGATACCTGTCATCGTCAATCTCTCCGTTCAGGCAGGTGGGTCCTGTGCTGCAGCGCGACGAGCGTACAATGATGATGCCCTGTGCTGCTGCGCTGACCGCGTTTGCGAAGATGTTCTTGTGTATGTTTCCGTCGCCGACACCGGCAATGACAATGCCGTCGTACCCTGCATTCACAAATGCGTCGAATGCCAGAGACGGGGCTCCTGCATATCCGTAAACGATGCCGACACGCGGCAGTGAGGTCAGACCGGTCACATCGAATTCGGAATGCGACGTGTGCATAAACGTAACCCTGCGGTTGTAGTAGGCTTTGGAACCGTAGACATATCCCAGACATCCGTCACCCTCGAAAGTGGCCAGGTCGGTGGTGTGCCTCTTGACCACATCCTTGGCGTCGATGAGCTTGGTGTTCATACAGCACATCACTCCGCGTCCGCGGGACTCCGGGTCAGCCAGGGCTGCTATGCCGTTGTATAGATTTGCCGGACCGTCAGCCGAAATTGCCGACGAGGAGCGCATCGCACCAACCAGAATGACCGGCTTGTCCGAATGTACCGTCAGATTCAGGAAATAGGCCGTCTCCTCCATCGTGTCAGTGCCGTGGGTTATGAGTATGCCGTCATAGTCATCGCCCTGCAGCAGTTGGTTGACGCGGGCTGAAAGCTTCAGCCATATCCGCTCGTCCATATCCTGGGAACCGATGCTGCACAGCTGCTCCCCGTCTATGTCGGCCAGCTGTCTGATTTCCGGAACAGTGGCCAGCAGTTCGTCAAGCCCAAGCTGTCCGGCGCAGTATGCGGTGTCGGCTGAACTGTCCGATTTACCGGCGATTGTTCCGCCTGTCGCTATGATATGGATCCGTGCTCTTCCGCTCATCCTGTAATGGTCAGTTGTTATTATCTCCTGCCGCGGGATTCGGACGATGAGGCCGATGCTTCAGGATGCTCTGCCTTGTAGTTCTCCCAGAAGGTTATTTTGTCCATATAGAACTTTCTGACATCTTCCCAGCGATAGAACGGGCGGCATTCGCGGCCCTTTGCATCCTTGTAGAAAGGAACAGCTTCCGGCAGGGTGGCCTCCTCTTCGTTGAGCAGGAACTTGACGATGGTCTCACCCTTCTTGTTGCGGAAGAAAATCCACTGCACATTGCCGCCCATATGTGCGATGTTGTATGCAGCCCAGTGGTTGGCTATGTCGTCCAAATCGTTCAGGTCCCTGTTGCTGTAACCGCTGCCGTTCAGGTCGAGCAGCGAGAAGAACGACATCAGGGTGACCTCGTGGCCGTAGCGCAGATTCAGACTTACACCGTTACCGGCCAGGGCTGCATCGGCACAGTCGATGAAGTTCTGCAGGGTGGCGCAATGTCCGTAGTGCAGGATGTTTCCGGTAAGTGGGGTGTTGCCTCCCTGTGAGTACCAGCGCATATTGTTGGTCAGGAACATGTCATACCATTCGTCAAGTGTGAACACATCGTTCATATTGACGTCGCAGTCCTCGCCCTGGCAGTTTGAAGCCATATCATAGAGAGCTGTGTAGAGCGAACCTGACTGGTCGCGCCCGTTCTGGTTGGTGATGTATGCCGGATCCTTGAACAGAGCCTTCATCAGACGCTCCGGATGCTGGTGCTTCTTGTTGAATTCCGAAACGGCATTGCCACCGTTGCGCTTGAGGCTGCCTGCTGCCCTGTCCTCCGTGTACATATACGGCTCGTCAAAGTTGCTTGAATCGTAGTCGATATTCATATACGGACGCATTCTCAGAATCTCCATAAGAGCCGAATACTCGCTGACAAGCACGCGGTATGATGTGGTAGATTTTGCAACGACAGTCTTGTCCCTGGTGAATAGTTCGGGATAGTTCACGACCATACGGTGAGCTATGCCGATGTGCTGCTGCTTGCCCTTGTTGGTAAGGTCGCCGGCGCGTCTTGTAGCACCCTCGCGGATAAGTGTCACGCGACGGAGCACGTCCTTGCCGAAATCGGTCAGCTGGTCGGCATCGTCAGCAGCCTTCAGAATGTTGTATGGACGGTCGTAGTTTGATGCGTTGTCAAGATAACGTGAACCGTGACGGCCGTAGTGTGTCAGATATACAGGCTTGAATCCCTTTGGAGCAGGAGTGAGCGGCTCTGTAGGCGGAAGATACTGATACAGCGAACCTGCCATCTTGTCGATATCCGCTTCGGTAATGTTCTCTCTCGTTACAATTGTCTGGGCCTGAAGGCTGACAGCCAGACACAGAACTGCGAATGACGCAAAAACTCTATTCATACGTAATTATCATAATTTTGCGTAAAGTTACGGTTTTTTCCCGCTTCTTGTCCAACCAAGTTCAGCGTTTTTCGTGCCGGGGGGCGTTTTTTTGTCGAAATAGCAGTAACTTTGTGCCGGCTGAAGGGGTGCCGGGTCACGGCCTGGCTGAGAACATACCCTAGAACCTGATTTGTGTAATTACAACGTAGGAATCATGCAAAAGGAATTTCTGTCCGGCTTTGCCGCCTGCTGCGGTCAGCTGCGTGGCCTGACGCCTCTCATTCACTGCATTACAAATCCTGTCGCGATGAACTTCAATGCCAACGTGCTGTTGGCTGTCGGCGCGTCACCGCTTATGTCATCACGTCGGGACGAGTCACTGGAACTCGCTTCGCTCAGTTCCGCTCTGTATGTCAACATCGGCTGTCCTGACGAAACTCTGGTCGCAGCCGCTATGGAATCGGTGGCAGCCTTCTCCGAACTGGGCAAGCCCTGGGTGTTGGACCCGGTTGGAGCTGGAGCGGTACGGTTGCGCAGGGACATCGCCATAGAACTGATGTCGGTCTGTCCTCCTGCGGTTGTCCGCGGCAATCCGTCCGAAATCATGGCCTTGAACGGGGACGGCTTCGGGGCCAGAGGCGTTGACAGTCAGGCATATAGCGATGCCGCCTTGGATTCGGCGCGGAGTCTTGCAACCAGATTCAAATGTGTGGTGACGGTTAGCGGAGCTGTCGATTATATTACCGACGGCAGCGTGACTCTGACCATCGGCAACGGTTCGCCTGTGATGCAGACGGTCAGCGGGGTAGGGTGCAGCGAATCGGCGTTATGTGCAGCATTTGCAGCCGTTGACTCCAATCCTCTGAGAGCAGCCTGGTGCGGCGTGGCGCTGATGGGACTGGCGGGTGAGCGTGCCGCTGCAGTCAGCAGTGGACCCGGCTCGTTCCAGATGGCACTGCTGGATGAACTGGCCAGTTTCAATCCGGCCGAATACACCGGAAAAATCATTACAGGACTGATATGAGAGACTTCAATCGCGAATCGCTGAAACTTTATCTGGTAACCGACCGCCGGCTGATAGGCGACAGACAGTTGGCTGATGTGGTCGGCCAAGCGGTCTCAGGAGGCGTGACGATGGTCCAGCTGCGCGAAAAGGACTGCAGCACCCGCGACTTTGTAAGTCTGGGCATCGGGCTGAAGCGCCTTCTTGAACCGTCAGGGGTTCCACTTATAATAAATGACCGCATCGATGTGGCTCTGGCCTGCAATGCCGACGGTGTGCACATCGGTCAGTCGGATATGCCTTACGACATAGCCAGACGGCTGCTCGGACCGGACCGGATAATCGGACTGTCGATTGAAAGTTTCAATGATGTGATGGCTGCCAATGCTCTGGATGCCGATTACATAGGGGTATCGCCCGTTTTCGCCACGCCGACCAAGACCGACACCTCAGTGCCGTTCGGACTGGACGGTCTCAGGCAGGCGGTGCGGATGTCGGTGCATCCGACTGTGGCCATAGGCGGGATGAACCGCAAGACCGCATCGGAAGTTATGGAATGCGGCACAGACGGCATTGCCGTGGTCAGTGCGATAATGGCTGCGGAATCGCCCCGGGAGGCAGCCCGCGAACTGTTTGAAAAGATAGGAAAATGAAACATTACAGCAGAGTCTTAACCATAGCTGGAAGTGACAGTGGCGGCGGGGCCGGCATTCAGGCCGACATCAAGGCAATCAGTGCCACCGGATCGTACGCAGCGAGTGCGATAACCGCGGTGACGGTGCAGAATACTCTCGGTGTCATAGATGTGTTTCCAGTACCCGCATCTGTGGTGGCGGCTCAGATTGATGCCGTTCTGAGCGATATAGGAGCCGATGCCATTAAAATCGGAATGCTGAATTCATCGGAGATTATCAGGGCCATAGCATCGAAGCTATCGGAGTATCCGGTCCGCAACATCGTGCTTGACCCTGTGATGGTATCCACATCAGGGCATAGGCTGATGGAGGAGTCGGCGCACACGGCACTTGTGACTGAGCTGATTCCTATGGCCCGCGTCATCACACCCAATATTCCCGAAGCCGAAATACTTGCAGGCGAACGGATATACGGAAAGGATGATCTGCCTGGAATAGCCCGCAAACTGTCGTTCGGCGGCAGGGTCTCGGTGCTGATGAAGGGTGGCCATCTGGATGGTCCGGAACTGGTCGACTGGTTCTACAATGCCGAGAATGACAGCATGGTCGAACTCCGTTCAGAAAAGGTCGATACCCCGAACACACACGGCACCGGATGCACGCTTTCGTCGGCTTTCGCATCGTATCTGGCACAGGGCCTTCCGCTCGACGACGCCGCTCGCGCCGCAAAGAGATACATTGCCAGAGCAGTGGAGTCGGGCAGCAGATATGAAATAGGTCACGGCCACGGACCGGTGGACCATTTTTTTTCATAATTTCGCGCCCCGAAATGTGCATAGGGTACCGATATGGTAAATGATTTGACAAAAGGCAGCCCAGCGAGGGTCATATTCTATTTCTCACTGCCCATCATACTTGGAAATCTGTTCCAGAAGGTATATGATTTCGTGGATTCCGTCATCGTAGGACGATTCATCAACTACGAGGCTCTGGCCGGTGTCGGCATTACCAACGGCTTCACATTTATGGGACTCGGTTTCGTCTGGGGCGTTACCGCCGGTCTGGGAATACTTACGGCACAGCTTTTCGGTGCCGGCGATATGAAGGGAATGCGCCGTTCTGTCGGAACCAGTCTGATAATCAGTGCGGGATTGTCAGTTTTCCTTACAGTTACCGCGCTGCTGCTTACCGCCCCGCTGCTGCACCTTATCAAAACCGGCGACCAGGTCTATCCGTACGCCTACAGGTATCTGATGATAATGTTCGCCGGAATCACCCCTCAGGTGGCCTACAATATGATTTCGTGTATCCTGCGCGCTTTGGGCGACAGCCGTACACCATTGTATTTCCTCATATTCTCGTCGGTCCTGAATGTCGGTATGGATCTGCTGTTCATAGTCAGATTCGGCTGGGGAGTAGGAGGGGCGGCGTTCGCCACCGTACTTGCGCAGACCATATCGGCGGGTCTCTGCTTCCTCTATGCCTTCAGGCGTTTCCCCGAACTGAGACTGTCGCGCGAGGACTTCCGTACAGACTGGCCGTTCATCTGGGAACATCTGCGTCTGGGTCTGCCTATGGCGCTGCAGTTCAGCATCACCGCCACAGGAATAGTCATACTGCAGGCCGCACTCAATATCTTCCCGCCAACCTACATAGCGGGATTCACCGCAGCCAGCAAGGTACAGAGCCTGTTCGTGCTTGTGCCGATTTCGTTCGGCGTGGCGATAGCCAGCTATGTAGGGCAGAATTACGGAGCCGGAGAGATAGGACGTGCCCGCAAAGGCGTGAATGCGACTCTCATCATGATTCTGACAGTGTGTGTCGTCATGAGCGTGTCGATGGTGACATTCTCCCGTCCGCTGACATCGCTTTTCCTCAGTTCCGATGCTGGCGAGATGGTCACTCCGATATTCCGTGCCGCCAGAAGATACCTGAGCATAAGTGCCATGTTTTTCCCGTTCCTTTATGTGATATTCCTTTACAGAAATGCGCTGCAGGGTGTTGGAAGAACACTGCTGCCGCTGCTGGCCGGTGTGCTGGAACTGGTGCTGCGCACCGTCGCGTCGATGACCCTGCCCAGACGTTTCGGCTACGACGGAGTGATATTTTCGGATGTGTCGGCTTGGATAGGCGCCTGCATAATGCTGGTGATTTCCTACATAATCCAGATGCCGAAAGAGAAACGTTGATTACTTTTGCAAAGGATAAAGCGTTAGGTTATGTGGCTCGGATTCGCACTTCTGTCGTCGTTGTTTCTCGGATTGTATGATACGTCCAAGAAATATTCGCTGAAGGACAATGCCGTGGTGCCGGTTCTCTGGCTTCACATACTTTTCTGCAGCCTTTTCATGCTGGTGCCGGTTATTCTGTCAGGCACCACCGGCTGCCTTGATGATACTCCATTCTATGTGCCGGCAGCCGACTTTGCCACCCACAGACTGCTGATGCTGAAGGCAGCCATAGTCCTCGGCTCTTGGATTTTCGGCTATTTCGGAATGAAGCATCTGCCCATCACTCTGTTCGGACCTATCAATGCGACCCGCCCGATAATCGTGCTGCTGGGAGGTCTGATACTGTTCGGCGAAAGACTGAACGTGTACCAGTGGATAGGCGTCACCATCGCAGTGATTTCGTTCTATATGCTGAGCGTAAGCGGCAAAAAGGAGGGTATTGACTTCAAGCGCAACAGATGGGTGTTCTGCGTGGTAATCGCAACCCTTCTGGGCGCAGTCAGCGCGCTTTTCGACAAATATCTGCTTGGCAGACTGAACAATATGCTGGTGCAGTCCTGGAGCAATTTCTACCAGCTGCTCTATATGACCGTGGTGCTTTTCGTGATGTGGTGGCCCACACGCCGGCAGACCACTCCATTCAGGTGGAAGTGGAGCATCCTGTTCATCGCCGTCTTTCTCACTCTTGCCGACTACGCCTATTTCAGAGCTCTGACCGTTGATGCTTCGATGATATCCGTCGTGTCGATGATACGTCGCAGCAGCGTGATAGTATCGTTCGCCTGCGGCGCCCTGATGTTCCACGAAAAGAATCTGCGCAGCAAGGTCGTTGACCTGATTCTGGTGCTTGTCGGTCTGCTGTTCCTGCTCATAGGCTCCAGATAATGCAGGTTTTGGCCCAAGTTGCCTCGGAATTCCGGCTTTTTTAGTTAATTTCGCAGTTCGCGTTAACTTTTATAAGGTGGAATCAGCCTACCCACATAAGAGAATTCTGGTCATTCACGGCCCCAACATGAATATGCTGGGCATTCGTGAACCGTCCATTTATGGAGGCAAATCATTCACCGAACTCGAAGAATACATTCGCACAGAGGCTGTCAGGCTCGGACTTGAAACGGAATTCTTCCAGTCCAATCACGAAGGCGCCATAGTTGACCGGATCCAGCAGGCATACGGTAAATCCGATGCCATACTTATCAATCCAGCGGCTTATACGCATACCAGCGTTGCCATTCTGGACGCCCTGCGTGCCGTGGGCCTTCCCACCGTCGAGGTCCATCTGAGCGACATCGGTTCCCGCGAGGAGTTCCGCCGCTTTTCGTATGTATCGCTTTACGCCGCCAAGGTCGTGAAGGGGATGGGCTTCGATGGCTACAGAATCGCGCTTGAGTTTCTTTCCTCCAACTGAAAAGCTATGGGTATGGATTTCGAAAGAATCAGAAAGTTTCTCAACCACGATGTCTGGAATCTGGACCGCTCGCTTCTCGAACAGCACAAGGCCAGACAACTGAAGTATCTCCAGGTCACTCTGGTGATGTGGCAAGATGTGAACAAGCAGAAGATTGGCGTGTTCGGCGTGGCTCTGGCATTCTTCTCCATACTTGCACTCGTTCCCGGTGTGGCTCTGGCGTTCGCAGTGACCAACGGATTCGGTTTTGACGAGAAACTGACCGAACTGCTGCTGAACACATTCCCCGACAACATCAATATGGTGATGATGGTACTGGACTATGCGCAGAACATTCTGAACGCCACATCGAACGGCGGGTTCGGCGTAGTGACATTCATTTCGTTCATCTGGTTGGTGTTCTGGCTGATGATTCAGGTTGAGAATGCCTTCAACTATATCTGGAAAGCCGAAAAGAACAGGGTGCTGTGGAAACGCGTAAGCGTCTATTTCGCTCTGGTTCTGCTGCTGCCCTTCGTGTGCGCACTGTTCCTCGGCACAGCGCTGATGTTCAGCGACGGCTACGGACTTATCTCGCTGCTTGTGAAAATTCCGTTCTGGGACAAGATTTCGTGGGTTCTGTCCTGGCTGATAATGTATGCCGTCACGACCCTGATTCTCACCCTGATGTTCAAGTTCATACCGGCTCCGAAGGTTGATTTCCGTGCTGCGCTCCGTTCCGCATTTATTGCAGGAGTGTTCTTCTGCCTGTTCCAGATGCTGTATGTATCGGCTCAGGTCGCCTTCAACCGCTGGAACTCGGTGTTCGGTGCTGTAGCGGCAATTCCCTTCCTGATGGTCTGGCTCAACATCTCGTGGCAGATTATCCTGTATGGCACCGAGCTGACCTACGCATACCAGAATGTCGATAAATTCGTACACGTAAAAGAACC
>JAZUJU010000166.1:0-14134 GCA_045642985.1 Bacteroidaceae bacterium
GACGAGAAGATACTCGAGCAGGCACGCAGCACCAAGGACAACATCGACGCATACTTCGTAAACAGCGGCGCTGCCGATTGCGAGAGCCTGCAGAAGATTTACGGTGACAAGGTCGAGGAGAACAAGACCAATCTGGAGTACCTGCAGAAGGTGGTCAGCGTGATGGGCATGCTCAAGTGCACATCGTCGGACGCATACTTCGCAGCAGCCGAATACGCTCACGAAATTTCGCCGTCGAGCGAGACCGCAAAGAGTATCGGTTTCATGTACCTGAGCAAGCGCGATGACTACGAGAAGGCTATGGAGTACTTCACACAGGCCATCGACCTGGAGCAGGACGCATTCAAGAAGGCCGACCTGTACTACACTGCAGCTGTCATCATGAGCCAGCAGAAGAAATACACCAACGCAAAGAGCTATCTGCAGAAGTCGATCCAGGCCAATCCTAACGACGGTAACCCGTACATCCTGCTTGCACAGATTTATGCCGGCAATCACAAGTGGTGCGACGAGACCGCTCTGAACCAGTGCACATTCTATGTTGTCATCGACAAACTCCAGCAGGCCAAGAGGGTCGATCCGAGCGTAACCGACAAGGCAAACGAACTTATCCGCACCTATTCGGAGTATACCCCGAAAATCGAAGATCTGTTCATGCTGAACCTCAAGAAGGGCGACACCGTCGAGGTTAAGGGCTGGATCAACGAGACGACAACCATCAGATAAGAAATGGGCGCCAGTAAAGGCAGCAGAACATATATGGGCAGGACAATCATCGTAGTGGCGATTGTCTTGCCCATGCTTTTATCCTGCAGGGACCGCCACAAGCAGATGGCTGATGCCGTCATGAACCGCGATTCCTGTGCGCTGATGGCAACGGTGGGCGTTACATCGCTCATTTCCGAAAACGGTCTTCTGAAGTACCGTATGGAGACCGAAGACTGGCAGATTTTCGACAGGATGGACCCTCCGTACTGGTCGTTCGAGAAAGGCGCATACCTCGAAGTGCTGGATTCTCTGATGCAGGTCGCATCGACCATACGCTGCGATACGGCATACTACTACAGCGACAACAAGAAATGGGAACTCAGGGGCGGGGTCCACGCGACCAATGTGGACGGTGAAATATTCGACACCGAACTGCTTTTCTGGGACCAGGCAAAGGAACTGGTCTATTCCGAGGCCGAAGTCAGGGTGCAGCAGGACCAGCAGATAATCCACGGCCACGGATTTGAATCGGACCAGAGTTTTACACATTATATAATACGTAAGACTGACGGTGTTTTCCCCGTCGAGCAGATGGACGGAGGACCGGTTCCCGAGTCAGAAAACTTGCGGGAATAAGGCTTGTCCCAGCCCTTGCAACAAGTGATAGCATGGAGCTTCTTTTTGAAGAGGCTCCATGCTTGTTTTATGCTAATTTTCAGCATTTTGGGTGCGGTTGATAACTATTTTCAAACATTAACTCATTTTTTTTTGAGATTTATTGTGCATATCAAAAATAATGCTGAACTTTGCCTCGTTTTTAAAAGGGGGATTTTTGAATGTTGCTTTAATCCTTCGTTTTTTGAGCGAATTGATATCCGCAGCAGGCAGTAAGACGTGTGAATTAATAACTATAAAATCATATTGGAATGGAAAGAACAGCAAAAAGTATTCGTGAGTTCGGTGAGGACTACGTGGCCCCAGTATCAACGGTGTTGGCTTTTGTGCCGTCAGCTATGGTACTTGCCGGCAGCCCGCAAGAGGATGGCGATCCGACTGACATGGAGCCTGTCGACCTCTAACCCTCATTCCCGCACGATATCCCTGTCGCACACACAACCGGGGAGGGAGTGCGAGTCCACCGACATGAGCCCCGTGGACATTTTAACAACTGGATATAATAATCATTAACAAAAGAAAATCAAGTGATGAAAGCCATCAGAACAATCGCTTATGCTGCGGCCGCAATGGTGCTCGCAGCGGCAGTAATGTTGTCCTGCAGCAGGTACGAGACTGCGGGACAGGTACGGGAAACGAAAGGCACCATCTCGGTGTCGGTGAACGGTGAGCTTGGTGAGCTGGTCCCGGACGGCGGTACCAAGTCCTCACTGAGCAATCCTATCAGACTGAAGTGGGAGGAGAACGACAAGGTGTATGCCTTCGACGGAGCCACATGCCTTGGTGAACTGAACGTCACGCTCAAGGAAGGGAAGGACTACTACGCGCTGCTCAGCGGCGATCTTGACACTCCAGCCGAGGGGACCACAAAGATCACTCTGGTGCACGCGACTGGGTTCAGCGCAGAGAGGGGCGAGCTCATGAGCGCAGGGAGGCTCAGCTTTGACCTCTCGACCCAGAGCGGAACATCGGCAAGCGCACCCTTCGTCGCATACGCCACAATGGGCTACAGCGGGCAGACATCCATAGAGGAACTTGTGGTGAGCTTCGAGTTCGCGACATCCGTGATAAGAGTCAACTGCTCGGGGCTTGAGCCCGGCAAGTCGTTCACGACCATAATAAGCGGAATGAGCAACGAGTGCGTGCTTCAGATAAGCGGAGACGGAGCGGGCGTCCAGGCAGGCAACATCGGCGTCATAAACCTTGCCGGCACGACGACCAACGCTCAAGGCACAAAGGCCCTGTATGCAGGCCTGGCGAAGACAGCGGCCGCATCGGCAGTAAGCGTAGTCGCAACGCAGGGCAACAAGTCATACGAGGGCTCAATCGCCAACAGCAGCGCATGGGCAGCAAAGACTGCTTATAATTCCATCTGCCCAGTGAGTATTGCTCCATACATCGTGATCAACGGTCTCAAGTGGGCAAAGCAGAACCTCGCCATCAGTCCATCAGGAAATAAAACATGGAAGCCTAGCGGCTCAGCTGTCAAGGTTCCGGGTACTGACTGGGATGTCATCAACGGTGACTACTTCCAGTGGGCGGCCTACGAAGGCTATGCTCAGGTAGAGGAGCAGACCGTGGCAGACAGGGGTTTGCTCATATACGAATCTTTCACGAGCAAGGCGTGCGGTGACGGTTCTGATGCCTTCGAGTTCAAGAGTCCTGAAACCGGTAGGAAGTTTTTTTTCAGTACTACGGATTATGGTGATGAATACGAATACATCAACATTAGTCCGTATCACAATGGAACCCAATACACTGTGTACAACCCTAATATTGACAGCAAGTACACTCTTGAAAGCACCGACGATGTTGCCAATATCATCCTCGGCGGCAATTGGCGCATGCCTACAAGTGCCGAGTTCCAGGCAATGAAAGATACCACCTATTGGTCTTGGGATGCCACTGACAAGGGATATTATGTATATGCTCCTAATCCTTCCAGCGATGCTGGCAAGGTTAATGGCAATGGCACAGGCACCTACAACAAGTCCAACGCCCTCTTGTTCTTCCCTGCTGCCAACTTCGGCAACCTTATCAGCTTCAACAATGGTACGGGCAGCCTAGGCCACTACTTTACAAGCAGTCTGGACTCAAGCCTTACTGCCTACGCTTCCACCTTGTACTTCAAAAGCAGTTATGTCAATCCGAACCGCTACGGCCGCAGCTCCGGCCTTACTGTCCGCCCCGTCTCAGATTAGGAAAAAAATCATCTTTCCCAAGACCGCAAGGTCAAGGGAAAGATGACCTATCTGAAACCTTGAAAGCATTTCAGCGCAGTCCCCGGGGCTGCGCTTGATTTCATAAATACAATTCCATGACTCAGAAGGAAATACTTGACAGAGAGGCGGACAACACCGGTTCCATCTGGCAATACCTTGAAGGCTCGTTCTATAAGGCTTACGAGCGCAGCGCTTTTGCATTCTGCACGCGCATCACACCCCGCACCACTCAGCGGCTTGTTCTTCCCTGCTGCCGGCAACGGCAACAATACCAGCCTCAACAATGCTGGCAGCAACGGCAACTACTGGTCAAGCAGTCTGAACTCAAGCAATCCTAACAACGCTTACAACTTGAACTTCAACAGCAGCAATGTCAATCCGCAGAACAACAACCGCAATGCTGTTTCGCAGGTATAGAACTGAAACATGATTTGAAGGGAATGCGAACTGGAATGAGATTATTAAATATAAACCCAAAATGTTAAAAGCTATGATTAAAAAAGAGTTCTACACATCGCCTGATTTGAAAATGATGGCATTGAAAAACGCAGGTGTCTCGGAACATCTGCGGAACGTTCACAGTTGATGCGAAAGCAGAAAAGCCATCGGCACAATACAAGGAGAAGAATGGTGGAAACGTCATTACCTTAAATTGTAGCCCGGCTGTTGAAGTTTCAACAGATGCGGCGAATCCAACATCTTTCTATATCACTCTGCCTGTAGGAGCCATTGCTGAAAACAGTGGTTTCGTGGCTGAGATCTACAATGAACGCAATCATCTTGTAACCTCGCTCAAGAGTACCAACAAGAGTGGCAAAGCAACAATTGCCCGAGCACAAATCACCAAGATGGCCAATAAGGTGTGCCCTTGGATTCCAAAGAGTTACACTGAGTATGATTATCTGAAAAGTACGCTATCTACAACTGATCCGGTAGGAAATTTATATAAGGGCCAGATTATCAATACAGGTATTAACCCCGCTACTACCGGTGGTTTGCATATTAAGACAAAAGCCAAGATGAACGTTGAAAGCACTATTAACATTAATCCTGCAATATGTGGACTGGCTCAAGCTAATAACTTTGATAATTGGGTAGCATTGGATTATAGTAACGGAGGTGTTCGCGTCACATTCGATCAGTATGTAGTGACCTTGCCAACAGAATGGGGCATATATAATGTTTTTGACTGCGACTTCACATTTACCAAGGATAAATTTGAAACGTATTTCAATGGTATCGGCACATCTGAGACATTGTCGGGTGATATGGCTATTCCTGATGCCGCAAACTTCTGTCTGTTCGGCGATGGATTAGTACAGGAATTTGTTGGTACTTCGAATCTGAATCATTCAGACAGCAGAATATATTCCTTCGTGATGTACAACCCAGCAGACGAAAATATGTTGAGGAACTTCATACCAGTTGCCAATGGCGGTGTGAGCGGTATGTGGGACACAGTTACAGACTCGTTCTATGGTGCAGAAAAGACAGGCATTCTCCTCACCGGCAGTTTGACCGCCGGCAACGATTAGTTACCGAAAGAGGACCCGACGCTCGTATTCAATACATTCAATATTGAAGGAGGGGAGGTCTTGGGTATCCAGAATCGGACAGTGTCCGTTCAGATGCCATACGGTACAGATTTGTCGAAACTCAAAGCGGGTTTCACCACCAACGCTGTCAGTGTGACCGTAGGTTCAGTGGAACAGGTCTCAGGAGTGACTGAGAACGATTTCCGCAACCCTGTTACCTACAGACTCCAGTCGGGTCTCAATTACAATGACTGGACCGTGAACGTCACCGCTGCCACACCTGGCGGTAAGGATGAAAGTCTGAAGTTCACCTCATTCACCATCCCCGGCGAAGGCGGGATGGTCGGAACGGACGGTAACACAATGTACATTGCCGTGAAGGCGGGGACGAGCCTCAGTGCGCTTGTCCCGACCTTCACCACCAATGCGGACAAGGTCACTGTCGGTTCTGCTGAGCAGACCTCCGGTGAGACAGCCAACAACTTCAGCAATGACGTTCTGTACAGACTGGAAACTGCGACGGGCTACAACGAGATCACCGTCAAGACATTCCAGTTCGGGCTTCCGGCACTGTTCGTCAATACTCCTGTCGCCACATCCTCAATCACTAAGGACGACTGGGTAGGTGGCACCACAGCAGTGATCTTCGACAGCGCTACCGGCGAGGTTGATCTTCTCGGAGCCAAGGACGATGCCGAGGACAAGGCCGTGAACCAGTTCAAGGGCCGTGGTAACTCGACATGGGGCTATGCCAAGAAGCCATACACCATCAAGCTCGACAAGAAGGAGAGCATTCTGGGCATGCCCAAGGACAAGAGGTGGAACCTGCTGGCCAACTGGATGGACAGGACCGACATGAGGAACGACATCGCGTTCCAGCTGGCCCGCGTCTCGCCGGGTCTGGACTGGACGCCGCGAGGAAAGCACGTAGAGCTCGTGCTGAACTGGAAGCACAACGGCAACTACTACCTGTGCGAGCACATCAAGATTGCCGAGGACCGCGTCAACATAACGGCCTACGATGAGAAGAAACCGGCACCGGCAAATGAGATCGGTTATCTCTTCGAACTGGATACCTACTTTGACGAGGCCAACAAGTTCAGGAGCAGCTACATGTACAAGGACAGCGAGCTGGCTGATGACAGCAAGATCCACGCCGGACCGTGCTGGGACTATGACTATGACACATTCACTCCGGGCAGATCCAAGTCGTGGGTGATCAAGGAGGGCATCTGGTACAAGTACCTTTTCAAGGACCCCGCCTTCAAGGCACGTCTCAAGGAAAAATGGAACGCCCAGAAGTCGGATTACAGTGCCATCGCTTCGACATACATCGACCAGCTGGCATCACAGATCAGTTCGTCGGTAGCGGTTGACAAGAAGATGTGGCCACTTTCTGCACATGAAGCCGGCAAAGTCAACGGTGACCAGAATATGAGCTTTGACGATGCCGTGAAACGTATGAAGACGAGCCTTAAGACCAAGATCGACTTCATGAACACTGCCATCAACAACATGTAGCATATCCCTCGGTTTCGGAGGCTGATACTGAAAGACAGAATCCCGGGAGCATACAATTATGGCTTCCGGGATTCTGTCTTATTACGGTAAGTCATATACTTTGAAAAGAAACTGTAACAGAATTTATAGCCTGGACCGATTGTCAGTACAAACAGTTAAACGGCTGCAATTTATTGTCTTGCAGAAAATGATGATACCTGTTCCAGTACAAATTCCTTTATGGCATCCCAATCCGGAAGATTGAATGTCTTAGGGGCAATCTGAGCGTCAGCATCATCGAAATATGACATACTCATCAGCGCTCTGAAAATGGAGTACTCGGGGTATTTTTCGGAATAGAATGTCAGTATATCTTCCAGCGAATAGTGTTTCAGAAGTTCGTATAAATCGATGAAATCCTTCTTGGTCCCACGGCCTTCAATGGCATTGACCTTCATCGCTGCAATGTCACGCGGAGAGGCCAGACGTATAGGGCCCTCAGTGACGGCCTGATCTATCCAGGGGTATAACGTGTAATCCACAATGTCAACTTTGATGTCGTCAATCAGGCAAAAACGTATTTTGGGAGAGACCTGTCGGAAGCCTGATACGCGTCCTGCTGTTCTCAATTCTTCGAGAAGTGTGTATTCGTCCGCATTAACCGAACCGAAGAAATCCAAATCCACTGATATCCTGTGCCCATACTGAAGCGCCAAAGCCGTACCGCCCACCAGTCGTGTATCTGATAGCGACGGAAGTTCTGAAAGGGATTTCAGAACATCGAGAGTGTGGGGTTCGATTGCGCGAGTTGAAAGCATCGGTAATCTTCTTTACATGTGTGTGAAATACAGCAGATATACGAAAGGGCGACAGGGTTGAGAGTCCGAACAGACTGACAGCACTCTACGATAAGCGGCAAACCGTAGTAGGAACGTATTGCGAGCCAATCGTTCCATTCACCGTATTCCAGAACCCTTTGAATAATCTGGGAAGGGCATTTGTCCAGGTCTATCTGCATCGGGTCCATATCCCAGAACAGATGTTTGGACATACAGTCAATCACATTCCGCTGCTCATTCTCCATGTCGCAAAGGTATAAAAACTCCCGACTCAAATCAAACCATTAATCGCCTCTTTTTTGAAACCCCCGAAACCGCCTGTTTTCGGGGCGTTTTCCATGCTTCCATTTAGACGTTCGTTTTTTGGAAGGGTTTTGAGTGAATTGATACTGCGGAGAATGATCGTAATGCTGAGTTAATGTCAATCGTGCTTGTCGTTTTAATTTATTGAAAGAGTGTTTGAAAAGATAATATAGTCAGTTAAAATTAAAAAAAAAAGATGACAAAGAGAAAGCTTTATTTGTGCCCTGAATATAGGGCTTTGTATGTGAAGATGGAATCTCTGTTGTGCGGTAGCCCTAATTCAACGACGGAGGAATTGGAAGATGAGGAAAATGGTTCATGGTAATTAAAAACACGGAAATTATGAAAAAAGTTTTTTATTTATCTGCAGTGGCCTTGTGTATGGCAGGTTGTAGTAATGGCTTGGATTCAGCAGAGGATTTGCCAGTGGCAAGGGAAATTACACTGACTGCAGATATGGGTCAGTTCGGTGATGAGTCTAAATCTTCGATTTCTGGCAAAGAAGTGCTTTGGTCAGATGGTGATGCGATTGAAGTCTACAATGCTACAGGAAATCATGCAACCTTTACACTTTCATCTGGCGAGGGAACTAGAAACGGAAAATTTACAGGAACTCTGTCAGGGACTCCTGTCGCAGCTTACTACCCTGCTGTAGGGTGCAAGGGTTATGATGCCTCTTCAGGATTTACGGCTGCAATTCCGAATACTCAGGTTTATTCCGCTGGTTCAGTTGGAAATGGGGCATTCCCAATGGTTGGAACTATTACGGATAATGCAATTTCGTTCAAGAATGCAGGTGGACTTCTGAAACTCTCATTGAAGGGAACTGGAAAAGTCAAATCAATCGTTCTTACCGACCTTAATAATCCTCTCGCAGGTAAGTTTGTGGCAAAGGTTGATGGCACAACCGCATATTCTGATGGCGCTGAATATAAAGTGACATTGTCATGCCTGCCCTCTGTCGCGTTGAATGAAACGACAGCCACTGATTTCTATATTGCTCTTCCTGCCGGCGCGCTGAATGCGGGCTTCTGTGCAGAGGTTATGGACTGGATGGATCATCCGATCGAAGTGCTGTATACAAACAAGGACAATACGATAAAAAGAAATATCTGCAAGGCAATGCCTCTGAAGTCAGGTTTGACAATGTCTCTGCCTGACGGATTCACTGAAGCTGAATACATCAAAAACGGAGCCACAGGTACATCTGGTGCGGCTGCTGCAGAATATATCAATACCGGTGTCGTTGTCTCTGACAATTTTGCTTTGAATGCCAAACTGTTTGTCGAAAAAGAAGGAAATACCACTGCCTCTTTCTATCCGATAGGCTCACGTCAGAACAGCAAGTATTTCTATTTTGGCGATTATGGCTATGCAGATTCTGAAGGAAAAGGCTGGTGGTTCTATACTGGAAATGGAGCTGCATGCTACTACCGCACTAAAATTGTAGCAGCTGAGCAGCTTGACGAATACAGAATGGCTTTGTCAGGTACAGAAGGCAAGCATCTGTTCAGAAATGTAATGTATGGAACAGAAGTCGTTTCTGCATCTCTTCCAACAAATAAGATATACTTGTTCGCTGTTAACAGAGCCAATGCAGCCTCTGGCGAAGGTACGGCATATTATCCTGCGGACAAGTTTGTAAGTTTTACAACTGGCGGCGGATTTACATCAACTTTCCCGGATGTGCAGATATATGACGCTTCTGGCATCGTTGATAACGGTACAATTCCAATGACTGGAGTTGTTAACGATAATGTCATTTCTTTCAAGAATGCATGCGGACTCATCAAACTCTCATTGAAGGGTGAGGGAAAAGTTACTTCGGTCGTTATTTCCGATTTGTACAATCCGATTGCAGGAGATCTGTCATTCGCTACAGACGGAACTTTGAATAGCGCTGTCAATGGCTTGCACAAAGTGAAACTGATGTGCACATCGCCCGTGTCATTAAGTGCCGGTGCGACGAGTGATTTCTATATTGCTCTGCCGTCTGGCGCCCTGAGCAACGGTTTCTGCGCCGAGATAATGAATGAGAAAGGTCATCCTGCCGAGGTGTTTTTCACAAGTCAGAGTAACACTATTGTGAGAAGCGCCTGTACACCGATGCCAGAAAAGTCCGGACTGGTTATGTCAATTCCTACTGGATATACAGAATACACTTGCCTTAAGCAGAATGGTACCGTTCCGTATATCAATACAGGTATTACCGTATCGGATGATTTCGCTGTGAATGCTACAATGTTTATCTCCGACTACTCAAGTTTTAACACTCCTATCGGTGCACGCCAGACTTCGAAGTATTTCTATGTTGGACGATACAGTGATACGAAAGGCTGGAGTTTTTGGTCAGGAGTAGGTAACAGCGAACCAACAAGATTATATTCTGGAGATAATTATGGCAATGGAATAGTAGAATATAGAAATGTGTTTTCAGGCACTTCGGGAAAACACCTGCTGAGAGGCAATCTGTATGAGACAGAAGTGCACTCTTCAGAGCTGCCGACAAATAAGATATATCTTTTTTGCAGCAAACAGAAAAGATGGAGCCTCGGGTGAAGGTGTCGCATCTTATCCCTCGAAAGATTGCAGGTTCTACTATTGTACATTTATTCAAAGCGGTTCAGTGGTTAGGAATTTCATTCCATGTACGGCAGATGTAGCCGGTACTGATGCTAACGGAAAATCTTATGAGGCCGGCGCTGCAGGCTTCTATGACAAGGCTGAAGGAAAATTCTATTCCAATGCGGCTTCAAGCGGTACTTTTGACGCGGTAAACGAGCAGATGCCTGTTGCTATGAAGAGTTCAGGTGAGTTATATACCATATCATCACAAAAAATATGGTAAGACTAAAATCCATTTGCACGGTTTTACTTCCTTTACTCCTTTATAACTGTAGCAGTGACAGTATTGCTGATTTTATAGGAAATCGTAATTGCGTATCCTTATCAGCAGTGTTGGAACAGCATGCTTCTGAATCAAGGACATCCCTTTCTTCGAATGCTGTTGTATGGAATACGGGAGACAAGATCAGCATATTATCAGAAGGAGAGAACGACTTGTTCGTCCTCTCCTTTGGAGCTTCCTCTTCCGAAGGTATATTCGAAGGTGAAGAACTTCCGCCGGCCGAAAGATATTATGCGCTGTACCCGTACAGCAGGACCGCATCGTTTGACGGCCAGAAC
The DNA here is from genome assembly GCA_045642985.1 of Bacteroidaceae bacterium. Taxonomy (GTDB): domain Bacteria; phylum Bacteroidota; class Bacteroidia; order Bacteroidales; family Bacteroidaceae; genus Colenecus. Next base: position 10,969 of record JAZUJU010000166.1, read on the forward strand.
ATTTGCTTCAGTCTGCCGGAAGTCCAGAATTACTATAAGAATTCATTTGGAAACGGGGCAAATCCCACTGTCGCCACTTTTACCGACATGGCTGATAAACTACAGTTTCGCAATATCTGCGGTGTTCTTTCTCTATATCTGAAGGGGACGGGAAATCTGCTCCGTATAGAGCTTACAGGAAAGGATGATGAATATCTTTGGGGCGATTTCCTCCTCAAGGCAGATGGCTGTTTAGGAACGGACGAACAGACTTTGTCGTACCAGTCAGGTGGCGGCAGAACTGTTATCCTTAATTGTGGGGATGGGGTGCTCCTGTCGCCTTCTCCTGTTGAGTTCAACATTGTGGTCCCTGCCAATTCATTCTCTCAAGGATTTGATGTGACATGTTTCTTTTCTGGAGAAAGTTCTGAAGTGGCCATGGCTCTGTCTTCTTCGCGGAACCAGGCCATAAAGCGTTCTGAGCGACATATTATGGCGGAGGAATATATAGCTGCTCCAATATTTGCGAATCTTGAAAATGATCAGTTGAAAGCATATCTTGATTATGCTGCATCAAATCCGTATCCCGATGGTGACTTCAGCATCACATATATAGAGAATTACTACAATGTCAGTACTACATATCGTAAGGACCAGCCGTATCCTGTCCATGTTGTATGGGATAAGCAGCCCGGTTCCTCATATCAGTATCTGACAGTGTCTCCCAACAGTGATTTTTCTGAGCCGTATTATGACAATTTTGAGATTGACAATTCGGCGTCTTCGTACGATATTTACAATCTTATTCCTGGTAAAAAATACTACTACAAGGTCACGGCAGTCGTATCTGGAGTGCCTACGACATTGGTGTCATCAGAGTTCAACACTCTGGGCCGCAGAAGAATGCTCAATATTGACGGCACTTTCAATGTTCGCGACTTGGGCGGTATCAGTACATCCAACGGACGCAGAATAAAATACGGGAAACTCTTCAGAGGTGGAAGACTGAACGAGAACAACAGTAAAACTTCAATGATTACGGATGCAGGAAGAATCAGCGCAATGATGGCGGGAATAGGTGCTGAGATGGATTTGAGAAATGACAGCGAGTCGGGAAATATCTCGTCCAGCTATTTCAACTACGGAGACCATATTGCTCTGTATCAGAGATTTCCGGACGCAGGTGCAGGCTATTACGGCAATATCAACACACAGAACGGTTATACTAACATATTGGAATTGCAGTGGGTTATCGACAGACTGAAGGATGGTGTGCCGGTATACTATCATTGTTCGGCTGGTGCAGATCGTGTAGGGACAATATCCTGTCTGATGGAGGGACTGCTCGGCGTTCCTGAAAACCAGATGTCGGTGGATTATGAAATCACATCGTTTGCATCGCAGGTCGGGCTGCGTAAGAGGACTGGCGGCACAACATACAGCAAATATCATGAACTGTATGCGGCTATTTTATCTGTTCCTGTAGAACTTGATGGCTTCGATGACTATCCGACCAGCGTTACGACACCTTTGCAGAAAAGATTCTATAACTATTTTTACCGTGGAATTACCAAGGGCGGAGTCTGTTACAAAATCAGCAAGGCAGATCTGGACTGGTTTATTGACACTATGCTTGAGTAATTTTAATGTCTGTTCATAAGAGGCCCATGCAATCCTTACATTGCACGGGCCTTTTTATGTATTTGACAATGCCGAATTGACAATCTTTCTAAAATCATAGTTAAATATTTTGGATATTTTGAAAGCGAAATATTAACAAAAATTTCAGAATTATGATTATCGCTTATTTAAGAGTCAGCACTGGACATCAGGTGCTTGACAATCAGAGAAATGAGATTGAGAAGTATGCGGAGAGCAGGAACATCACGGTAGACCGTTTTATGACGGAGGTAATCAGCGGTAAGACTAGAGGACGCGACCGTAAGCTGGGCCGTATTGTAAAGGAACTTCAGCAGGGTGACACACTGATTGTCACTGAGATTTCAAGGCTGAGCAGAACTCTGATGGACATAATGAGTATCGTCGGGGAACTGCTGCAGAAGAATGTACACCTATATAGTATTAAGGACGGCTACACTTTTGACGATACTATCAATTCGAAAGTGCTGCTGTTCGCATTCGGCCTGGTGGCTGAAATCGAGAGGAATCTGATTTCCCTGCGTACCAAGGAGGCGCTTGACCTGCGCCGTCAGCAGGGAGTAAAACTGGGGCGCAAAGCGGGGAGCTGTGTCAAAATGCAGGTGCTGGAGTGCAATATGGACAAGATTGGCGAGGAGTTGGACAAGGGGGCGAGCATAGCTCATCTATGCAGAAAGTATAAGGTGTCGTACAGTACTTTTTATCGTTACAAACAACAGTACTACCGTGAAAAACAATAATCAGTAGTGAAATCATGTATGATACATTCATTATTGAAAAGAAAAAACACTATCTTTGTGCGCCTTAAATGAAAATGGCATCTTGTCGATTAGAAACAAAAACAATTATAAGAAATGGCAACATTACAGAAAATCAGGAGTAAAGGTGTTCTGCTGCTGGCAGTTATCGGTCTGGCTCTTTTAGCTTTCATCTTAGGTGACGCGTGGAAGATTCTGCGTCCGAATCAGGGTGTGGCCGTCGTAGGTGCAGCCAACGGCAAGAATATCAATGCTCAGGATTACCAGCAGGAAGTTGAAAGGTATGCTGAAATCGCCAGGATGCAGTCCGGCGCCAACAGCCTTTCGGACGATGAGTATGCGTATGTCAAGGATCAGACCTGGAACGATATCCTCCGCAGGTCTCTTATGCAGAAGGAAGCCGACGCTCTCGGTCTTGCAGTGACCGATGCCGAGATTCTGGCTACCGTCGAGCAGGGTGCAGATCCGCTGCTCCTTCAGACTCCTTTCCAGGGTCAGGACGGAAGTTTCGACGCAGATTACCTCAAGAGTTTCCTTGCAGCTTACGGTGAGCTGGACCGTTCATCTATACCGAACGAACTGCTGAAATCGTACGATGACATGTATAACTACTGGTGCTTCATAGAGAACAACCTCCGCCAGAACTCACTTATCAGCAAGTACGCTTCTCTGATTCAGGCTTCTCTTCTTTCGAATCCTGTTTCAAGAAAGGCTTCTTGGGAGGACAGGGCCAGACAGGCTGATGTTCTGCTGACCACAGTTCCTTATTC
>JAZUJU010000167.1:0-6957 GCA_045642985.1 Bacteroidaceae bacterium
GCTTCGCGGCTGCGTGGACGATAGACCCCGCTGCCTCCGAATGATTTGTCGCGCTTGAAGATGACTGGAAAATCAGAGTCTGATATTTCGTCTGCGGAAAGGAAAATCTGCGGCTGGGCGATGCCTAGTTCCGCAGCCATCACACAGCAATCCACCTTACTTTCCAGCAGTGCGATTTTATCAGCGCTTTCCACCGGAACAGTGATGCCTGCAGGCAGTTCCTGCCGGAAGCGTGCCAGCGCCAGCTGACTGCCAATCGGGATTATCATCGACGGGTTCCACTGTCGTACCGCCTTGAGCAGTTCGCGTCTATAACCCGGCTCGTCGCGGAAAGTGTTCTGCGGAAAATCTATCAGAACTGCCGCCACACTTTGCCTTTGCAGATCTTCGCAGACCGTCCGACCGATGTCACCCATCGTTCCGAACAGCAGCACATCGCATCCGTTACAGCTTTTCAAAAGTGACGGAAATGGATTACCGACGGATCGAAATGTTTCAGGTCGCACACACCGGTGCGGGCCATTATGCCTGCAAGTTCGGCGGTCATACTGTTGATTCGCGCACTGACTGCATGGCTGCCGTCCTTGAGCAGCGGCATCAGATGACGGCCTACGGATACGGCGCTTGCTCCCAATGCCAGAGCCTTGTACACATCCATACCGCTTGCGAATCCACAATCCACAAATACCGGAATACGACCGGCAGTTACTTTCAGTATGTCGGGCAGAACCATCAACGGCGGGCACGAGTAGTCCGTCATACCGTGATGATGTGACACGACGATTCCGGCGGCGCCTGCCTTTACACACTTTTCAGCGTCCTTCGGGCTCATTACGCCCTTCACTACGAAGGGGACACCGGCAGCCTGCACAAAATCGCATAGCTCTTGGGTTGATTTGGCCTTCATCGGCAGTCCCATCACATTGTCATATTGTCCGTTCGCCTGAAAGGAGTGGTCTATGTCCATACCGACGGCCATGCACCCGCAGCGTACGGCATGTTCAATCTTGCGCAGCACCTCGCGGTTGTCGGCGTGTGGCTTGATAATCCTGATGGTTCTGGCACCGGTAGCAACGACAGCTTCAAGTTTGGCATCCTCGCCCATACCCATCCAGTGTACGGCATTGCTCTCTGCGGCACCGCGTGCATAGACATTCATCCCATCAGGTGCGGTGTTGGACAGATGTGACAGGGCGGCCGTCATGACAGGTGTCGGGAACTTATGCCCGAACAGTTCGAACGATGTGTCCGGAATGACGGAATCCAGATAGCGTGTCTCTATCAGAAGCGAATCGAAATAATCGCGTGTTATCTTGTCGGAATCTTTTGAATACATTGAAACCTATTTATGTCCTTAACTGACTCTCTCTATCGCCAAAGTTAAGAATCTGTTTCCAAAATGGGTCATTGTATCGCAAAAAAAAAAGCAGTAAATTCGCAAGCGTAAATAAAAGGAACAGGGTGAAGATGGGGGAAAAGGAAACAAAAAAATGTTCATCGAGACATACGGATGCCAGATGAATGTGGCAGACAGGGAGGTGGTTGCATCGATCATGCGGATGGCGGGTTACGAACCCGTTTCCGATATCGCAGCGGCTGATGCCATTTTCTTGAATACCTGTTCGATACGTGACAATGCCGAGCAGAAGATATGGAACCGTCTGGAGGCGCTGTATGCTATGAAGAAAAAGCGTCCGGGCCTCATAGTCGGAGTGATGGGCTGCATGGCTGAACGTACCAAAAATGAGCTGATAGAGAGCCATCACGTAGATGTTGTGGCAGGTCCTGATGCCTATCTTTCGCTGCCACAGCTTATCGGTGAGGTCGAGGCTGGAGGCAAGGCCATCAATGTTGAGCTGTCCACTACAGAGACCTATCGTGACATTATTCCTGACCGCATCTGCAGTAACCATATCAGCGGATTTGTGTCAATAATGCGCGGCTGCAACAATTTCTGTCACTACTGCATTGTGCCATATACTCGCGGACGTGAGCGCAGCCGCGACATCCAGAGCATTCTGAACGAGGTGCTTGACCTGCGTGAGAAGGGCTACAGAGAAGTGACGCTGCTCGGTCAGAATGTCAACTCATACCGCTACGAAAGTGACGGTGTCACCATAGGATTTCCGGAACTGCTGCGTCGTGTGGCCGAGGCTGTGCCAGAAATGAGAGTGCGGTTTACCACATCGCATCCTAAGGATATGAGTGATGAGACATTGCATGTCATTGCCGAAATCCCGAATGTGTGCCGCCACATTCATCTGCCGGTGCAGAGCGGCAGCAACCGCATACTTGAACTGATGAACCGCAAATACACCCGCGAGTGGTATCTGGAGCGTGTCGATGCAATCAGGCGCATTGTCCCTGACTGCGGACTTACAACCGATATGTTCACCGGGTTCCATTCCGAGACCGAAGAGGACCATCAGATGACGCTCTCCCTGATGCGCGAGTGCCATTTCGATTCATCGTTTGACTTCAAGTATTCAGAGCGTCCGGGGACATTTGCCAGCCGTCATCTGCCGGATGACATACCGGAGGATGTGAAGATACGCCGTCTGAACGAGATGATTGCATTGCAGAGCGAACTGTCGCTGGAATGTCACCGTTCTTGCATAGGCAAGGAATATGAGGTGCTGGCCGAGGGCTTCTCCAAGCGTTCACGCGAGCAACTGTACGGTCGTACCGAACAGAACCGGACTGTCGTTTTCGACAAGGGCTCATACAGGCTGGGCGACCTGCTGACAGTACGCATCAACGATGCCACATCGGCAACTCTCATAGGTACTTCAATCTGACTGGAAAATGAGCGCAGGTATAGGCAAACTCAAATTCAGGCTGATAGTAACTCTGTTCCTTGAATTCGGCGTCTGGGGCATATATCTGCTCTCAGTAGGTCGATTTATGGCAAACATCGGCCTTGGCAGTCAGGTGAAATGGTTCTTCATGATGCAGGGCCTGGTAGCGGTTTTTATCCCGACATTGGTAGGAATAATTGCAGACCGTTACATTCAGGCTCAGAAACTTCTGTCATTAGAACATTTCCTTACGGGTACCTTTCTTATCTGCGCCGGACTCTATTGCCGTTCCGCAGGGAGCGATGTGCATTTCGCAACCTTTTTTATACTGACATCGCTGGCCCAGGCATCGTTCATGCCTACCATTCCTCTGGCCAATGCCGTGACTTATAATGCGCTGTCATCGAACGGAATGGATACAGTGAGCCATTACCCTCTTATCCGCTCTTTCGGTACCGTAGGTTTTGTCTGCGGAATGCTGTTCAGCAACTGGGTAAGGATTGACGGCGTTTCCATGCAGGATTCCTACACTCAGTTGATTGCCGGAGGCATAGGATCATATCTGCTTGCCGTTTATGCACTGTCGCTGCCGAAATGCCCGGTCAGCAGAACCGAAAACGGAAAGACATTTGCTGAGCGTATGGGACTCAAGGCTTTTTCGCTTTTCAGGAACAGACAGTTTGCCGTCTTTCTGATCTTCGCAATGCTGCTCGGTGCCGCACTCAAGGTGACTGAGGCATACGCAAGCCAGTTCCTTAATTCTTTCAGCAGCAATCCGGCCTTTGCAGATACATTTGCAGTGAAGAATTCAAATGCCCTGTTGGCTATATCGCAGGCAGCCGAAGCGTTCTGCATGTTGCTGATACCGTTCTTTATGAAACGTTTCGGTATAAAAATGGTAATGCTGACGGCGATGATTGCCTGGGTCCTCCGTTTCGGTCTCTTTGCAATCGGTGATCCGGGAATGCCCGGAATCATCTGGCTGATAATTAGTTGCGTAGTGTATGGCATTGCCTTCAATTTCTTCGATATAGCCGGTTCGCTGTTCATAGACAAAAGCGTCGGAAGCGAAATCCGCGCCTCCGCTCAAGGCCTTTATATGCTGATGGCAAGTGGTCTGGGTGCCGTGGTCGGTACTATCTGCGCCGGAGCTGTAGTGGACAAACTGGTATATAACGCTGATATTCCTTCGTGGCCTGCTGCCTGGGCTATTTTCGCAGGTTATTCACTGGTACTGGCAATTGCTTTTGCCCTGCTGTACAAGCCTGACCGGAAAACAGTGGGGAGCAAAGTATAGTTATTGTCATACTTGCAGAAGAACGGCCATAGAAGTCATCTTGTTACAGGATTGGTAGTCTGCTTTGCATTTTTCCGCATTGGTATACTGTATGTACGGAATAATGTACATATATTTGCAGAAAAATAAGGACCTATGACATCTACAACAGCAACTGGCTTCAGGGCCAACATCAAACACTACTTGGACCTTGTCATCAGGGACAGTCAGGAGGTTATTATCAATAGGGGCGATGAGGCTGCGGTTCTCATTCCAATGGATCAGTATAATTCCATGAAGGAGACAGAGTATCTTATGTCTTCAAAAGAGATGGAGAAGGCTATCCTGAAGGGAATGGATGATGTGAAGAATGGCAACTGCGTGGAGGTGAACATCGATGAGCTATAAGATTGCCTTCACCCCGCAGGCGATGGAGGACTTCAATTATTGGAAGTCTTCGAATCCCAAGATGACAGAGAAGATAAAGGTGCTCCTTCGCGAATTGCAGGAGCACCCTTTTACCGGAACGGGAAAACCGGAACCGCTGATGTACCAGTTCAGCGGAGCGTGGTCACGAAGGATCAACCACAAAGACAGGCTGGTCTATCAGGTTGACGGTGAGGTGGTGACCGTGTTTGTTCTGGCTATGAGATACCATTACACCAGGTAGTCGTAATAAATAGTCAATGCCCTTCTATGTGTTTTACCGGATAGGATATTTGAAGCTGTAATTCCTGTGCTCATCATATTTGATAACAATGAGCACTTCTTTCAGATAACCCCGGGCCGTCGGAATCGGTATTTCAGTCATTCCGTTTCTGATACCCCTTTCGGTGACAAGTTCTCCATTCAAGTCGTATATCGAAACACTCCGGCCATAGTCTTTACCGAATAATTTCAAGGTCGTATCTTCGTTGGATACCATTATTTCGTTGTTGTTGTGAAGTCCCGTAACTCTCACACCATACAGCGTGTCGCTATTCTCGTAGCCCTTCCGCTTTGCTACATATTTCTCATCGTACAGTCCTATATACGAATCACTGTGTATTTTGTTTTCGCCCTGGACAGTTGATTCAAAATCGCTAATCGTCACATTGTCATCATCATTCATTGTCAAACTGAAGGACAGACTGTCATAAGTGTCTGTTGCTACAATATCGAAAAGCAACGAATCATTAAGACTTTCAACAAATCTCGGCTTCTTCAGTTTTTTTGAATCCGATGCAGAATTTTGCATATCCGCTACTTTCTTGGAATGAGGCCTTTGAAGCAAGTCAAGTGTTTTAAAGAAATCATCTTCGCAGAGTGGAACAGGACCATTTATGAACCTGATGTCTTCAACATCACTACATATCTTCTGCACTTTCAATACTTCTTTTATCTCGGATATTGAGTATGGCCCCAAAATGAATGGCATCTGACTACATTTGTCCGAGAATTTTACGCTGATAATATTGTGATTGTTGTCACTTTCTTCTGAAAACTTAATTTCATATTCAAAATCCAGAGGAATTCCAGACAGATCAAAATCGCTGTAGTTCGTCAGGTAGCAATACTGTTTGTTTCCTTTCATACCCGTAGAAATTTCCAGTTTTTCCAAAGCCGACAGGTATGCGGAATATTCATCCATATCTTCATTTCGCAAATCGCTGACAGGCCTGTTTCCTTCAATCTGTAACTCCACCACTTCCCAAACATTGTCTCCGAAACGCTTTCTTGCTTCTTCATTACGATACACGAAAATCCTACCTTTTTCATGGGACAGCATTTTTTTGAACATTTCATAGCTGACGAACTTACCGTCAACGGCAAATGACGCTTCCGGCATGGCAAAACTATTATTGGCGATAAAAATATCTTCGCCAACCAACCAGGATGTGATTTCACAGAAGTCAGGCAATTTCAAATTATCTGAAAAGTCTATCATAACAGGAAGATTCCAGATATAATTTTCGAATGAAGAATCAGTCTCTACATATACAAATGAGTACTTGCCGCTTCGTTGATATACTATTTTCGAGTAGTCAGATTTCTGCAACTTTTTGAATTCTGTCATTGTCGATTTTTTATTACCGATAATGATTCTCGTATTTTCATCGACCCACTTCAATTTATATGAATTCGGAGACTTGGCAGTCATTACATTTGTTGCAGCAATGACGGCCGGATATTGGCAATATGTGCTTGACGGGTCTTCGAAGCAATAATAGCCATCATCAAGTTGGGTCGCAGGATGCCTCAATCCGTCATCGTAATAGGTATCAGCAGTAAATATGACCGACAGAGATCCGGACGGTCTGCATCCGAAGCACACGAACAGTATCGCACATTCCAGTATTGTGTAGCCAAATGGCAGTATTCCGCGTTTCCAAAATATTTTCTGGGTCATCTTTTCCAGACGCCTCTTTGTGAATGAGTTCTTCAAACCCGATGCAGGCATAGGATTCATACCGAACAACTGCATGATTATGGTCCTGCGGTAATCGTCCAGATTGTAGCCGACCGAAAGGACATCACTATCGGCCTGCCATTCCTGCACCTCGTCCAGGCTCTTTTCGGCCAGCCACACAAACGGGTTGAACCAAAGGAAAGAGCGCAGAACTGACATGAACAACTTTTCATACGAATGTCTGTGACGGATATGGCTGGCCTCGGGCTGAGAATATGGCTTCGCTCCGCCCCACTGCACCGGGCATCAAGATAAATAGTGTCCAGAAAGGAGAAGGGTGACTGCACATCCTCACTTTCGGCAAGGCAAAAGTCGCCATAATCAGTCAAATCACTCTTCTTTCGCAATCTCAATATGGAAACGACACCTTTAACTACCCATAAGAGTAAAAACAATGCAACACAGAGATATCCCAACAGCAAATAAACGGGTAA
>JAZUJU010000168.1:0-40782 GCA_045642985.1 Bacteroidaceae bacterium
CCAGTTCCTGACCGAAGGGTATGATGCGCTGTTTGTTGCGTTTGCCGGTAACACGGATGGTGTGCTCTGCAAAGTCAATGTCCTTCAGATCCGTTCCAATCAATTCGGCAAGACGGACACCGGTTTCGTAGAATGTTGCAACGATGGCTCTGTTGCGTACTCCGTCAAAGCCGGTTCCGAGATTTGTGCGGTCTATCAGTTCGTCCATCTCCGATTCGCGGACAAACTGGGGAAGCGGTTTGTCACACTTGGGACCCTTGAGTCCGTAAACGGGCGAAATGGAGACTGTACCACGACGCATAAGGAAACTGTAGAACGTTCGCAAAGTGCTGAGCTTGCGGTTGACAGTTGCAGGACGGCAGCCGTTTTCCATCATTCCGGCAATCCAGGCACGGACAATGTCGCGGTCAACTGTAAGGAAATCGAGTCCGGAATCCATACGAAGGAATGCGGCCTCAAACAGCTCAAGGTCCTTGCGATAGCTCTCAACCGTCCTGTCGGAATAGTTGCGCTCCAGCTTCAGATATTCACAGAACTCGTCTATGTACATAAAAAATTCGTTGCTGAAACGATTCCAGCAACGAATATATTCAAGAATTCCAGAAAAAGCAATAGTCTGGAGGCTATTTTTTAATCTTCGGCCTGCTGCAGCTGCTGTACATAGATAGCGTGCTCCATACGGAGGCGCTTGAGCTCTGATGGCTTGTCAAACTGCTGACGACGTCTCAACTCCTTGATAACGCCGGTCTTTTCATACTTTCTCTTGAACTTTTTAAGGGCGCGTTCAATGTTCTCACCCTCCTTAACAGGAACTACGATCATTTTTGATTTATAATTTACTTATTAAACTTTCTTTCGGCTTTAAGCGGCGCAAAATTAGCCAAAAAAACAACCGGAACAAAAGTTTTCAACAAAAAATTATAAAAGTCGACCCTATCAGTCTCTCAGTATGATTTCGAAGAAGTAGTAACGGTTTTCACCTGTCTGGATCTCATCCTGATAGGAGGCATTGTTCTTCATCTCCTTGTCACCGTCCAGAAGAGGCATCTCCTTGCGGAAGTCTCTCAAGCGGAGAATGGATTTTGAAATGCGGATGGACTTGATGCGGCTTACTGTTATCTGCGATGGATTCTCGTACTGGCCCTTGTGCAGCCACTCCTTTGAATTGTGCATATAATAATAAACGCTGCAACCATTGAGATCGCTGCCGTCAGTCGCCATCTTGCAGTTGACTCTGAGCATATAGCCCACCAGGTCGGTGTTGTAGAGTTCAAGATCCTCGGCAGTCAGTGTCTCCGGGAAATTGATGATGTTGTAACTGCCCTCGGTGACGAGTTCGGCGTTGTCGCCCTCCGGAATGATAATGCCTTTAGGTTTCTTTGCAGCATCCGCGTTCATTACGACACCCTGCATAACGAGCAGGATCATTGAAAGACCCAAAAAAGAAATAATGCTTGTTCTTTTCATATTATTCGGTTTAAATGTTGTTCAAAGTCCTTGTAAAAGTATTGCATAAGGCCTGAATTAGCAATCCATTCAGGTGTTTTAACATTCTTTAACGCGGTAGAAAAAAGAGGGATGCAAAAGCACCCCTCATCTCAACTGAAAGACTGTTGTAATCAGAGATTCTTGTTAAGCTTGCACCAGTCTGCAACTGCAGGGATGATGCCGAGTTCGATCAACTCGTCACGCATCTTGCAAAGATGCTCGTATGACTTCTGGAGATCGGCCATTTCGGCAGCTGTACCCTTAGGAGCTGTGAAGTGAACACCGGTAGCGTCGATTGTGGTAGGCATAGCCATCATCACATTCTTGAAACCGCACTTGTCACAATTTACATAGCAGCCTGCAGGCAGTTTGAACTTGGCACCGCCCATAGCACCCTCAATCATCTTGACAGCCTGATAAGCCGGGCTCTGGAATGAGCTGCGACCACGCAGTTTGATGATGTTAGAACCACCCTGGATAGTATTGAGCTTAATCTCCTCGAACTTCTTGGCCGAAAGCTTCTTGTCCTTAAGTGGAACTCCGTCAATCTTGACCTTCGAAGCGAAGACAGCCATCTGCTCACCGTGACCGCCATAGGTGTGAGCGCCGGTAACCTTGTCCTGCTGAACCTTGAACTCCTTGGCAAGGGCCTCCTGAAGACGGGTTGAGTCGAGGGCGGCAAGTGATGTCAGCTGTTCCGGTTTCAAACCTGAGTGAATAAGTGCGGTAAGAGCGGTAACATCTGCCGGGTTGAAAATTACAACCACATGCTTAACTTTCGGACAGTACTGCTTGATCTTGTCACCGAAATCGGCTGCGATCTGGCAGTTGCCCTTGAGCAGATCCTCGCGGGTCATACCCTCCTTACGCGGAGCACCGCCTGAGGAAATGATATACTTGGCACCCGTGAAAGCGACCTTCGGATCGACTGTCCAGGTGATGTTGGCACCCGGGAATGCGCAATGATACATCTCTTCTGCAACACCATGAACACCCGGTTCATAGATATCATACAGGCAGATGTTAGGTGTAAGACCCAGCATCATCGCAGTCTGAACCATGTTGGAACCGATCATACCACCGGCACCGACAATAAGGAGCTTCTCATCAGTCAAAAACTTCATATCAGTATTTTTTTAGTTGTTAATGAATTCTTTGCGGCAAATATAACCAAATATGGAATTGAATATTCCCTGCATGAATATTATTTTTCTTCCTCCTTGTACCACGAAGCGTACATATGATAGTCACGGGCAATACGCTGATTGATTTCAGCGCTCTGTGCCGGGTCAACATTCTTGATGTACTTGGCGGGAACTCCGGCCCACATCTCTCCGGGCCCGATTACAGTCTTGCCCGTAACTACAGAGCCGGCAGCCACGATAGCGCCCTCGCCCACTACGGCGTGGTCAAGCACCACTGAGCCCATACCTATGAGTGCATTGTCCTTGACAGTCGCTCCGTGTATCGTCACATTATGACCTACCGAGACATTGTCACCGATGAATGTCTGCGAACGCTGGTATAGCGTGTGAATTACAGCACCATCCTGAATGTTGACTCCATTTCCTATACGGATTGAGTTGACATCACCGCGGAGAACAGCGCCGAACCAGATGCTGCAGCCGTCTCCAATCTCAACATCGCCGATGATGGCGGCATTGTCGGCAAGGAAGCAGTCCTGGCCGATTTTCGGGGTAAATCCCCTGACCGATTTTATTATTGCCATAGAAAAACGATTACTTGATGGTTGCCAGGGCGCGACGCGCACGTGCCAGTGTCTCGTCCTTGCCGATAAACTCGGTAATTGCAAAAATCTGAGGTCCCATCGCAGCGCCGACCAGAGTAACTCGGAAAGCGTTCATAACCTTGCCGACAGGATACTCTTTGGATGCAATCCAATCCATAACCTTAGGCTCAAGCACCTCAGCGCTGAAATCGTCCTGAGTCTCAAGGAAGTCACAGAGTTCTGCAGTAGTCCTTGGAGCATCCTCCTTCCACCACTTCTTCAGTGATTTCTCATCGTATTCCTCGGGGGCTCTGAACAGATAGAACGAGTTGTCCCAAAGTTCGTGAATGAAATTGACACGGCTCTTGACAAGCGATACGACGGCTTCGATACGCTCTGCCGGGGCATCAACGCCATGCTCCTGAAGAACCGGGCGGAAAAGTTCGGCAACCTCCGAATCGCTCTTGCGCAGGATATATTCGTGATTGAACCAGGCGAGCTTCTGATAATTGAAACGGGCTCCAGCCTTGCTGCATTTTTCAAGGTTGAACAGACGGACCATCTCATCGAGCGACATGATTTCTGTGTCGTCACCCGGATTCCAGCCTAACAGAGCAAGGAAATTCAGAACGGCATCGGGCAGGTAGTCCTTCTCGCGGTAGCCCGACGAAACCTCGCCGCTTTTCGGGTCATGCCACTCGAGCGGGAACACCGGAAAGCCGAGACGGTCTCCATCACGTTTGCTGAGTTTGCCGTTGCCTTCAGGCTTGAGCAACAGCGGAAGGTGGGCGAACTGCGGCATTGTGTCCTGCCATCCGAAAGCCTCGTACAGAAGGACATGAAGCGGAGCCGAAGGCAACCACTCCTCACCGCGAATCACATGGGTGACCTCCATCAGATGATCATCTACGATGTTTGCAAGATGATAGGTGGGCAGCATGTCGGCCGACTTGAAGAGTACCTTGTCGTCAAGTATCGACGAATTGATCACGACCTTTCCGCGTATAATGTCATCGACCACAACCTCACGCTGGGGATTCACCAGGAAACGGACCACATACTGGCTCCCTCCGTCAATAAGCCCACGCACCTCTTCGGCAGAAAGCGTCAGAGAGTTGCGCATGGACATTCTGGTTCGGGCATCGTACTGGAAATTGGGAATTTCAGCACGCTTGCGCTCAAGCTCTTCGGGAGTGTCAAAGGCAATGTAAGCCTTGCCGGCAGCCAGAAGGTCATCAACATGCTTTTTGTATATCTCACGTCTCTCAGACTGTCTGTATGGGCCATAGCTGCCACCGAACGAGACACCCTCGTCGAACTTTATGCCGAGCCAGCGAAAAGCCTCCAGAATATAATCCTCCGCTCCGGGGACAAAACGGTTGGTGTCGGTATCCTCAATTCTGAAGATGAAGTCACCGCCGTGCTGACGCGCAAAGAGATAGTTATAAAGTGCTGTACGCACGCCTCCGATGTGAAGAGGACCTGTTGGGCTGGGAGCGAAACGGACCCTGACCCTTCTGTTTGTATCGACTGACATATCTGATAACTTGTTTCTTTCGGCAAATGTACTGATTTTTAACGACAGTTGGACGATGGCGGCCATCAAGAGTTGCGCTTATCCGAATTTTAGAGTACTTTTATCGCCTTAAATTACATAAGGTATGAAGAGTGGAACTGAAATGCTGCGCCAGGACAGAAAAAGAGTCCTGCTCCTTTCGGCTGTTGCCGTCATTCTGGCACTGTTCACTATGCCCAGCGGAACAACGTCACATTACGAATACGCCGAGGGACATCCCTGGATGTACAACGCGCTGATCGCCCCATACAGTTTTCCTATTGAGAAGAGCGAAGAACTGTTGGAAACCGAAGAGGACAGTTTACGGAAATCGTTCATTCCATATTTCAACGCAAGCGAAGCCAAGCGTGAGGCCGCCATCGAACAGCTGATACGTCTGTACGGCGACACGCTCTCCAGAACCGTCACCCGCCAGACGCTGAACAGACTCAGAAGCCGGCTGGATGACATATACGCTGCAGGCATCATCAGCAGTGATGAAGAAGATATACTGAACGGAATAAGCTCCGGATACATCAAAAGCTGTACCGGCAATGTTTCACGACTGCAGAAAACCGATGCCATCCACACCCCAAAGAGCGCGTACAGTTTCCTTATGGACACTGAAATGGACGATTTTGAAAGAAATGCCCTGTCAGAGTTCCATCTCGAGGAACTGATACTTCCGAATCTGTCGTACGACAGCATACGCTCTCAGGCCGACCTGATGGCTCAGGAGAACGAGATACCGCACTACAGCGGAATGGTAGTCGCCAATCAGAAGATAGTTGACCGTGGAGAGATCATTGATTCAGAGACATATCAGATGATAGTTTCGTACATGGATATGGAGGCACAGGGCAAGGATGCCAGACAGTTCGACCTGCTTTCGCTTGCCGGAAATTTCCTCTACCTGACCATACTCTTCGCACTGCTGTCATTTTACCTGCTTCAATACCGCAAGGACATCATCGAAAACAAGGCCTCGGTCATGTTCCTGTACTCGCTGACCATCATATTCATAGTAGCCACCAACCTGTATCTGAAATTCAATGTCTGGAGCATCTTCATCATACCCTGCGTGATGCTGCCGATAATGCTCAGGATTTTCCTTGATTCAAGAACGGCATTTGTCGGATTCATCGTTTATCTGCTGGCCTGTTCGATGAGTACGATGATTCCGTACGAATTCGTAATCCTTCAGATTGTGGCAGGACTGACTTCGATATACAGTTTCAGGGAACTCACCCAGCGCTCACAGATTTTCAGTACCGTGTTCCTGGTTCTGGCTGCATATTTTCTTGTATGGTTCGCCCTTCAGATGATGCAGCTGGATGACATTCACAATATTCCCTGGCTGAAGCTGGCCTATATGACCATCAACTGCATACTGCTGCTGCTGACTTATCCGCTGATTCTCGCAGTTGAGAAAGTTTTCGGTTTCACGTCGAACGTGACACTGATAGAGTTGTCCAACATCAACCATCCGCTTCTGAGACAACTTGCCGAAAACGCCCCGGGCACATTCCAACACTCGATGCAGGTTTCAACGCTCGCTGCCGAAGCAGCCCATGCCGTCGGCGCATCGACTCAGCTTGTCAGAACGGCAGCCCTCTACCACGACATAGGCAAGACCAGTAACCCGCCCTTCTTTACCGAGAACCAGAACGGCGTAAACCCGCACGACGGACTGTCCTGCATTGAAAGTTCGCGCATCATCACCCAGCATGTGAGCGAAGGTCTCAAACTGGCCGAGAAATACCATATCCCGCAGGCTGTCACGCACTGCATCAGAACCCATCACGGAACCGGACTGACCAAATACTTTTATATCAAGTACTGTAACGAGCATCCCAACGAAGATGTGGACAAGTCACTGTTCAGGTACGAGGGGCCGGATCCTGACACCAAGGAGACAGCCATACTGATGATGGCGGATGCGGTTGAAGCCAGTTCGCGCAGCCTTCAGCAATATACCGAAGAAAAAATCGGCAATCTTGTGGACAGTATCATTGACACACAGATAAATGAAGGCTTCTTCTACAACTGTCCGATGACTTTCAGAGATATCACTGTCATCAAGGAGGTATTCAAGGAGAAACTCAAGACTATGTACCACACCCGCATCAGCTATCCTACACTGAATGGCAAATAAGATGAGAAGACTGCTTTCCACCCTATCAGTCATGCTGCTCTCCTTCTTCCTGTACGGACAGAATGCAGAGAAGGATCTGATGAGGTATGCCGGTAACATCCACCAGTTCAATCAGATTTTTCCACAGGAAAAAGTCTATCTGCAGTTTGACAACACGTCGTACTACACAGGAGAGACTATCTGGTTCAAGGCTTTCGTGGTCGAAGCGTCAACTCTGAAACGGGCGCCTAGCGGGGTGCTTTACGTGGACCTGATTTCGCCGAACGGCGTTGTCCTCAAACAGCAGAAGCTGAAGATAGTGGCAGGACAGGCAGACGGCTCATTTCCTCTTTTGGATGGAGCAACACAGTATGCACGCGATTTGAGAGGCGTGTTGAACTATCCGAGCGGATTCTACGAAGTCAGAGCCTATACCACCAACATGCAGAACTTCAAGCAGGAGACACTGTTCTCGCGCGTCCTGCCGGTATTTGATCTGCCCGTCAAGGACGGCAATTTCTATGGAGAGGCTCCGGTCGTACGGAAACAGTGGAACAAGGACAGTCATGTGGAGCAGTTCCGACCCAAGACCGACAGGAAGAACGGCACGCTGAATGCCGCATTCTTTCCCGAAGGAGGCGAAATCATTGCAGGAGTTGAAAACCGCGTGGCCTTCAAACTGACCGATATGAACGGTCTGGGTGTGCAGGCCGAGGGACTTCTAAACGATTCGGTACCGCTCACGACCGTTCACGACGGAATGGGCAGTTTCACGTTTACGCCCAAATCAGGGAACAACAGGGCAAAATTCATATACAACGGAAAAAACTACAGTTTTACTCTGCCTGACGCTGCGGAACGCGGTTATCTGCTTCGGGCAGACCGGAACGGAAGCCACTTCGACATCACTGTAACTGACTGCGGGATGGAGAACAGAGGGCTGCTAGGCCTGACACTGACCTGCAGAGGCGAACTGGTGGCATTCAAGACACTCGACCTAGCGGAAGGAACCGCCGAAGCGGTAATCTCGACGCTCGACCTGCCCGAAGGTGTCTGCCAGCTCACGCTGTTCGACGCCGCCGGCATAATCTATTCCAGACGATATCTATACAATCACAGCAGCCGTTTCCATCAGCCGCAACTGACATTCAGCACCAGCGACGGTGAAAAAGCGCCGTTCGCCCCCATCAGCATAGACCTGTTCCTTACGGACTGGAACGGCAGACCGCTGCGTGACCGTTTCTGCCTGTCCGTGCGTGACAGCAGATGTCCCGGAACTGCGACAGACGATGACCTGCGTTCATCGCTGCTTCTGTCCTCCGACATCAGAGGATATATACGTAACCCCGAATTCTACTTTGAATCGTCAGACTCGCTGCACACTGCAGCGCTTGACCTGCTTATGATGGTGCAGGGCTGGGAACGGTACGATTGGGAGATTATGTCGGGTCTGAGGCCGTACCAAGAGGTTCACCGTATGGAAGACAGCATATCTGTCAACGGATGGATAGAGACCCCTGGCTCCAGAAAACCTATGGACAGCATTTCTGTGAATGCGGCCATAATGACTCCCGACAAAAAGCTGATAGAACGTTTTCATTACGTCACCGGCAAGGACGGCTATTTCGGGTTCAACCTTTCCGACTTTCAGGATTATGCCAAACTTACCATATCGGCATGGCCACGCCGCAAGCGCATTTTCGGCACATCGGCTCGTATCAGATTCGAAAGGTCAATCAAGCCCGATGTCCGTGCCTTCAATCCCATTGAGACTATGCTGACTGACGCCGAAGGCAAGATTTCCGTCAAAGAACGGCGCGATGCGACCGCACTGGCCGACAACAATGACGGCATGCCCGAAATAATCGACATCAACGACGGCTACCTGCTGCCCGATGTGGAAATCAAGGACAAGCGGCTTTACATAGACTATTTCACCTTCAAGTCATTCAACGTAACTCAGGACACCGAGATGGAGCTAGACCTTGGCGAGTACTCCACGCAGGTATCCAGCTACCTGATTGACAAGGGCTACGCAGTCGAATTCGACGACAGCGGGAATGTCAGTTCAATCAACGGTCATGCCCCATACTTCTATGTCCACGAAAAGGAGAAGGTCGTTGTGACCGGTCTTTTCGAATCGCCCGGAATGATTGACACGAAAGACATCATCAGCATAATGGTCTTTGACGATGTGATGTACGAGACCGAGGCAATGAAGCTTTCACCGCTGCTTCAGGAGTACCGCCGCAAGCATCTCATATACGACACGCCCGAAACCTTGCTGCAGAAGGAGCATAACAGAGTAATACTTGTCGATATCTATCTGAAGGACGAGGCACATCGTGCCACCCGCAGAGAACTGAAGAACATCAACTCCCGTACCACGAACGTCTACGGATTCTCACAGCCTTATGAATTCTACAGTCCGGAATATCCCAACGGTGCGGTATTCGGTGATGTTGACTACCGGCGTACCCTGTACTGGAATCCGAATGTCATTACAGACAGCGAAGGCAGAGCCCGCGTCAGTTTCTACAACAATTCCTTCTCAGGTTCATTCCGCATCAGCGGAGCCGGCATAACGGCATCCGGCATCCCCTATACGCTCGATTCACAGTTCTGATCCTACATCGGATCCACATCGAAATACAGCGTCACACGATGGTGGCGCTTCTCGAACTCACTCTTCAGCAGACGAAGCCTTTCGCGGACCGGAGCAGTCGATACGCCTGACTCTATCTTCAGCATCAGCTTGCGTATGTACTGCATTTGAATTTTTGAAACAGGAGGCGCATCGGGACCCAGAACCCTATCCTGGAAAACAAGCCGAAGCTGACAGCCGAGCCATTCTGCAGCAGATTCCAGCTGAACATCGTCCGCACTTTTCAGATAGATGTATATAATCTTGCAGAACGGAGGATAGTTGAACATCTGGCGTTCCACTATCTCCCTGTCATAAAAGTCACGATAGCTGCCGGAACGGACATACGAATAGATATCGTCATCGGCCTGACGGGTCTGAATAACAACCAGTCCGCGACCGTGACGACGCCCGGCCCGGCCTGAAACCTGCTGCATCATCTGAAACGCCCGTTCCGCAGACCTGAAGTCAGGAGCGCCCATTATGCTGTCGGCACTCAGCACTCCGACCACACTTACACGCTCAAAGTCAAGACCTTTGGATACCATCTGCGTACCTATCAGAACATTGGTAACACCTTCCTGAAAATCCTGCATGATACGGTCATATGCCGACGATGATGTTACGGTATCGGTGTCCAGACGTCCCACTACTGCCTCGGGGAAAAGTCTGCCAATCTCTTCCTCGACCTTCTCAGTGCCGTAGCCCGAAGGCCCGAACGATGTCCCGCCGCACTGAGGACAGAGCTTGGGCAGTTCGTAGAGTTTTCCGCAATAGTGGCACGAGAGTCTGCCGAGACGCTTGTGCCAGGTAAGACCCACATCGCAGCACTCACACTTCGGAGTCCATCCGCAGCTTTTGCAGCTGACCTGATTCGCATAACCGCGACGGTTGCGGAACAGAATAACCTGATTGCCATCGCGCAGCGCAGTCCTGATACTGTCAGCCAGCAAAGGAGAGAATAGCCCGCTCATACGCTTTTTGCGGCGCAGCTCATACTCATCGACCACCTGTATGTCAGGCAGCGGAATGTCCATATAGCGACGGTTCATCACAGCAAGTCCGTACTTTCCACTCATGGCACTGCTGTAAGTTTCGAGCGACGGAGTAGCTGAACCGAGCAGTACCTTGGCATTGAAGAAAGAAGCCAGCACCATCGTCAGGTTACGGGCGTTGTAACGCGGAGCGGGATCCTCCTGCTTGTAACTGGAATCATGCTCTTCGTCCACTATCGCCAGACGCAGGTCAGTGAACGGCAGGAACACCGCTGAACGTGCGCCAACTACAAGCCTGTACGGATTCGGGCCAAGCTGACGTTTCCATATTTCAGCACGTCCGGCATCGGACAGACGGGAATGATAGACGCACATCGCGTCACCGAACACTCTCTGCAGACGATTCATAATATGCAGTGTAAGAGCAATTTCTGGTAATAGAAAGAGTACCTGTCCGCCCTGCTCCAGAACCTTTTTTATAAGGTGTATGTAAACCTCGGTCTTGCCGCTCGACGTCACTCCATGAAGCAGGCAGATGTTCTTCGAGCTGAAACTGCTGCAGATGTCAGCGTATGCTTTCCTCTGGTCGTCGTTCAAGGCATTGGGTTGTACGACAGGTCCGGAATAGACAGGCAGCCTCCCGATTTCGTGCTCCCAGTATTCAAGCACGCCCTTATCGACAAGAGAATCCAGTGCTGAGGGCGAATTGCAGGCACTCAGTAGAGTGCGTTTGGAAACAAGTCCGGGCGCTGAGCCCGGCGAGTCGGCCAGTCCTGAAAGATCAAGGTAGGCAATCAGAATGTCGTATTGTTTTCTGGCCCTTGACAGGCTGTCAAAGATTCCGTTGAGTGCATCCTGATCAAACTGTTCCCTCAGACGGACACAACACTCGGTACGAGGCTTGAACTCACGCTCGCAGTCACTGCCCGGACGCAGCACGACCGGTAGCATCGCCTTGGTCACATCTCCTTTTGAACAGAGATAATACTCTGACATCCAGTCAATAAGACGCATCTGCGAACCGACAAGTACAACTGTTTCATCTGCAGAGATTATAGGCTTGACCTTGTAGTCCGCGGGTTCGTCATTATGGACACGGACTGCCACCCCGGTATATGTACGGCTATGTCCGAAAGGCACGCGTATCCTTGTTCCCGGCCGGATATGACCTGTCAGACTGTCTGGAACAAGATAAGTGAACAGGCAGTCAAGCGGCAGTGGCAATATTACATCGACGAACGTCTTCACACCATGCAAAGTTAGCACAAAACTTCAGGTGTGAAGCGCAATGCAGGAGAGAATCAGTGTCCTCTGTTGACCGAAACGCGACCTCCACCGGAACTGCCCTTCGAAGCCTTCGGTGCCTTGGCGGCTTTTTCCTTTGCCGGTTTCGGAGACTTCTGCGAAGTACTCTTCTGCTGCGGCAGTTTGACGGCCTTTTCCTTGGCGGCACGTTTTCCGGCCTTCTTCGAGACAGCAGTACTGTCATTGCCGGCAACATCGCCCTCTCTGCCTGCCGAAGCCCACAGACCCGACTCGAGATCAACCAGCTGCTGCTCAATGCGCTTCTGCTCATTGACAATCAGACTATCCGTCTCGCAGTACTCGGCAATAGGCTGGTTGCGTAAATTCGATGTCTTGTATATCTCGCCGACATAGCAGCGTTTCACAAAGTAATCGTCAAGCGACATATTCATCACATTGTTGAAACTGCTGGTCATCGCCGGAGTAAGTCCGAGATAAGGACTGATTTCATCGTAGTTAAGCCAGAACATTGGATATGGAGTTGCCGCCTCGCTCACATCCTGACGCATAAGTACCGGGCATACGGCAGTCACTCTGGTCAGATATGAGGATGTCTGATGATCAATGTAGTTGCTTTCCTTGATGTAGTATTTCAGGACCTCGGCGCTCGGAATGTCAGACGGCTGGACTACAATCCTGTCACCGTCCATCTCGTAATAGACATAGAACTTGTCCAGCATATTGGCGACATCCAGCTTGTTCTCTTCGGTAAACAGTTCGTTTCCGTCGAGACGATACTCGTACGCACTTATCTTGCCATCAATGAGAAGACGGAAGATGAGAGTGAAGAAATTCACGCGGTCACCAAGCGGTTCCTCAGGATAGTACAGGGCAGCGTTAGCCTCTTTCTTCAGATCGAGTTCGCGATAGATGTCACGACGCCAGCTCACATCCTGTGACGATGCCTGCTGGACAGGATACTGGGCCTGAGCCCTGACCGAAAGGCTCGTCGCACTGTTCTTGGCAGCGGCCTGCTGTTCCTGGATACGGCGCTGCGGCTGGGCCGATGCAAATGCTGATATCATTACGGCAACCGCAAGTATAGTCAATCTCTTAATCATAGTCATCAGTTTAATATAACCTCAAGTGATGTTGTAAGCTGGCGTTCGATGCCGTCGGGACCGACCGCACGCACGCGCTGGATATAGAAGCGCTTGCCTCGGGCAAGACGCTGGAATGTGGATTTCTGCCTGTCGGAGAATCTGGTACCGTCTGACAGTTCCGAAACGGCGTTGCCCATATTGTCAAAGAATGTAGTCTCGAAGCCGAGCACCTTGAACTCTATGTTCAGCAGACCGTTGTCAATAGCCGCAACAATACCATCGGCAGACATCAGAGCCTTTTTGGAAAGTGGCACACCGCCGCCGCGATAACGCTGAACGACCCCGTTCTCATCGGTATATTCAATGAAAGGAGTCGGATCAGGCAGCTGACGGACATGGAATGTGTAGTCACCCATGCTCTGTCGCCTGTTGTCCTGAATGGCGAGAACCGATATTATGACGTCCTCATTCACTCTGGTCGGATTGATGGTATAGCCGTTTGCCGTGGTATGGAGAGTGCCGTTGCCGTTCTTGACCGCAGCTGTAATGAGACGGCTTGCGAATCCCGGTACAGAAATGCTGATCGGGTTGTCGTAACCGGCATAAAGCACGTTCATCATAGTCGCAGCGACAGTAGCCATAGGAGGCACTACCGAATAGTTCTGTGAGAAATCACGGCGAAGCACGCTGCCGTCAGCCGAATTGAGTTCCATATAGCCGTTGAGCGTGAAGTCACCGGTGCGGGATGTAGGTACGCTGTACCAGCCGTTCTGCAGATCGACCTGCTCTCCGTCAATGAATATCGAAGGACGGGCAGTTGAATCGACTGCCGCCATAATGATGCGGGCCTGGAACGGATTGCCCTGAACCACATTCTGGGTAGCGGGAATCACATATGCATCCAGTTTGTTTACACGCATATCACCGACATCAATGTTGTTGAGAAGGGTGTGGAGCACCTCCCCCTCGGCATAGCGCACGTCGTTCTGAAGTTTGGTAAGCAGGGTGATGGCTGCAACCACCGGAATATTCTCGAAATTGTACTCCTGCCAGTTCTTTCCGAGAGCCCCGGCCTTCTGCGGCAGCTCGGTACTGAGGTTGCTCCCGATTATGGCACGCTGATTCGGGTCTGATATCATCTCCAGTATCTGCTCACGATACTCGTTGATGGCATCATACAGTTCCTGACCGCGCCCACGTGCCGGTGAAAGCATGACCTGTGTGGCAGCTTCAAGATCCTCGGTGTTTCTGATGTTATGGATGTCCGCCTTCCGGCCGTCAGCCTCCTGTGCAATCTGCAGCTTGAGCTCATCGGCCAGCGAATAGAGCCTGTCAGACATATTCTTGACGGTAATGGCCTTATCGTACCAGACACCTGTCTTCTCGTGGTTACGCGCATCCGATGCAGCGAACTCCCTGTAGACTGCCTCGTTCTGCAGAGTGGCATTCTCGGTACTGCGCGACAAACTCTCCTCTACCAGCGAAAAACCGTTCAGCACATCCGACGAAATGTTCATCGCAAGCATCGCCAGAAGGACGATATACATAAGGTTTATCATCTTCTGACGCGCCGAAGGCGGTCTTTCGATAATTTTTCTCTTCATCTTATCTTGCGCTTGAACCTATGGTGGAATTAACCTTGAGAGCCTCAACCATACGGGCATAAATTCTGTTCAGTTCCTCCATCTTGCTGACCATCTCAGCAGTCTGGGACTTGACATTGTCAATATTGTCCATCTGCGAACTGGCCGAGCGGAGATGCATTTCGTAGAACTTGTTAAGGCTGACCAGATTACGTCCTAAAGTTTCCAGCTCGGCAGTGCTGTGCTGCAACAGATCCGACTGTTCAGATATCTTGAGCAGCTTTTCAGTCAGCTCCTGAATACGGTCTATGTAATTCTGAGTAGTCGATTCCACACCGTCCACATCGAGTTGGCTTGTGGAACTGAAAGCTGCAGGCTGGACTGTGCCGCCAGCAGTCGGAGCAACGCCGCCCTGGGCAGCATTGCCATTTATATAGATATTGCCGTAAACCTTACCTCCCGAAACTTCAACTTCGGTCTCATCGTCCGAGTCGGCTTCGGTCTCCTTTGCCTGATCCGGAATGAACGGTTTCTCGAAACCGGAGATGAAGAATACTATGACCTCGGTTCCCATACCGATGAAAAGCATCAGGTTGGCACCTGCGATGTGAGTCAGTTTGAAGAGAGCGCCTAAGATGACTATTGCGGCACCCCAGCTATAGAGGTAGTTAAGCAGGATGCGTCCCTTCTCCGTATCAATATAGGCCTGAATCCTCGCGAATATGTTATTTTTCCCTTCCATACTGTTTCTGGTTAATGAGATTACTTCTTACGACTTTTTTTTACGCTGTTATCTGCCGGCGAACTGAGCTGTGTGCGCACGCATCGGAATCCGATGTATGAACGCTGCTCGTTCTGGTACTCGTATGTGCGCCACGATGACTCTATGAACTTGGCGGCATCCTTCCACGAACCACCGCGGACAGTCTTTCTCTTCATATAATAAGGATCCTCCTTTGCCGCATTGTATGACAGTTCGGGGTTCATATCGCTCATCTGAAGCACTCCGGCCTCCGTGTACAGGGTTGAGGTCCATTCGGCCACATTGCCGGCCATATCGTACAGACCGTTGGTGCTAGGCTTGTAGGAACCGACTCTGGTAGTTATCAGGCTGCCGTCCAAAGTGTAGTTGCCGCGCTCAGGTTTGAAATTGGCAAAGAAGCAGCCGTTCTCGTCCATCGAGTTCTCGGACTTCCACGGATACCTGTTGCCCTCCGGGCCTCTTGCCGCGAACTCCCACTCAGCCTCTGTCGGCAGACGATAGCGCTGAATGTATCTGGACTGCGGTCCGAGACCTTTCAGCAGATATTCCGTACGCCATGCGCAGAATGCGTTGGCCTGCTCCCAGCTAACTCCGACAACAGGATAGTCATCGTAGTTCGGATGACTGAAATAGAGACGCATGTAAACTTCGTTGTTGGCATTTGGAAAATCATTAATCCAGCAGGTAGTGTCCGGATAGATATTTACAATATAGGTATTGAGGAAGTCGTAAGGACCGCTGAGCGGACGGTTTACAGTCTCACGGACTATCTCACCGTCATCGTTGATGTATGCGGTATCCTTAGAGATCATCACGACTTCGTCAGGGTTGACGATGATATCAGTATTGCGTACCCTGTCCCCGGGATTCAGACGGTTGCGGCGCGCCGAGGCCTGAACATAGTCATACTCCTCGTAACGGTAGTTCATCTGTGATGCGTCAAGCATCTTCTCTCCGGTAATCGGGTCGATTATGAAAACGCTTTCGATAGCGCGCTCCTCGTCCTCGTTCGGTTTTTTCCATGGAATGGGCTTCGCCCAGTTGAGATGCGGAACGACAGGCTCGCCGTACCTGTCCTCTGTAATCAGATAGGAATCGTCGCCACCGTACTCAGGATCAGCCAGACGGGTACGGATAATGGAATCACGGACCCAATAGACAAACTGACGGTACTTGGCGTTCGATACCTCCTTCTCATCCATCCAGAACGATTCTACAGAGATGTCCCTGACCGGTGCTGTCGAGCCCCACAGACTGTCATTCTCCTCGTCGCCGAGCTTGAGTGAGCCCCGCTTTACAAGAATCATTCCATAGGGTGCAGGCTCACGGAATGCAGTTCCGGAAACGCCTGTAACCTCGCCTCCGCTCACAGTTGTCTGCTTACTGCCGAGACAGGCGGTCAGAGTCATTATCAAGAGCAGAATCAGCGATGGCATCAGAATGCGTCGCCTTGTCATTTTACCTTTCATCATAAGTATCTTACACTTTTATGCAAATTTTTACCCTTCTTGAAAAAATCAACATCCATACTGTAGCCCAGAAGTATGTCGTGACTGCCGTTCTGAGCACCAATGCCGTTGGTGAACATCTCGTATGCATATCCGACAAGTACCTTCTTCACCCTGCCTCCGACGAGGAAGGTGACCGAGGTGCCGGGACAGTATGAAAACCCGCCATAGAAACTGTTCTCCTGATACTGGTATGTCCCTCTTAGAGTGATATCGCAGCGGATCGTGCCCAGATCGGAAGAAACCTGAACGCCGGGTTGTACTGATAATAACGGATTCCTGAGCCGTATATTGCATCCGCCCTGAAAATAGAGCGATGGCTTGATGACGAGTTCCGCATTCTTTCCATTGCCTTTTCCGTATGTCACGGTCGGCGAATTAAGATGCTGCGCCGAAGCCCCAAGATAGAATATGGAGTGCTGGTAATAGAGACCTGCCCCCAGGTCGAATCCGGAACCGCTCTCGTCGCCTGTAGGAAAAGCGGGATCGTCAGGATCAATCACATCGAGTTCACTGGAACGGAACTTCTCGTTCATCAGTCCCAGTTGGGCACCGATGTTCAGCGAGCCCTTCTTAAGTTTCAACTTGAATGCGTAATTGAGAACCATCCTGCGGTGGTTGAACAGACCAATGCCCTCGTTCATCAGGCAGAAACCTATGGAGTGATGCTCCTCACCTAACGGAATCACAGTGTTCGCACCCACATACATCGCTCCCGGAGAATTGATGTAACCGGCAAACTGCTTGCTGTAACTGCCCACGATGTTTAGCTGGTGATTCTTGTTCATTGCCGCAGGGTTGAAAAAATTATCCACTTCCCAATAGTGAGTGAAATGCACATCGTACTGGGCCCCAGCCCCGACCGGGACAAGCGCCAGAACCAGAATCAGCAATGCAAACCGCGTTCTCATTACTGTAAAGAAACGGAAACTGACACCTTTTATTATGCCGCATACCGTCATAGCTCCTCAAATAACAAAAAAAAGTATTTGCCATTCTCGCAAAACCATATATCTTTGCAGCCCGTAGAAGGCTGCTCGAATGGTGGAATGGTAGACACGAGGGACTTAAAATCCCTTGACCTTTACCGGTTGTGCGGGTTCGAGTCCCGCTTCGAGCACTATGGACGGGGTGTACTTACCCCGTTTTCTATTACGACGATGAAGACCCGTTTTGCTCTGTGGATGGTCGTGCTGGCGCAGCTCTGCATGTTCGCGCACGCAATGATTCCGCATCATCATCACGATGGTGTGGTGACTGTCTGTCTGCACCATCACGGTATCGGAAACGATGAAGGAGGCGAAGCCGATGACGACCACTGCTGCTCTTTCCAAGACCTGCAGTATGTTGCCGAAGAGGACCATCACAACACGGATTGTCCCACAGCCGACATCGTCCAGGAGAACAATCTTGCCGACATCCCGCCGCTTCATCAGGCCGTTCTTTTCCCTGAAGGAACTTTTCTCTATTCCGCACCACCCAGAAACTCGTTCATACTGCGAGGTCCACCCGCCTGCTGATTGCCTGTGAGTACGCAGTCCGACAAATGCCGGACCGCTTGTTCGTCATCACAACAAATCAACAGACACAAATAAAATGAACAGAATAATTATCTGCGCAATGTCGTTTCTGTGCATTGCGGGCTGCGGCATAAACCACAGCGAATCAGAGCATCATCACGAGCACGAGGAACACGAGGAGGAGGGCAGCAACATAGTACACTTCTCCACAGAGATGATGGAAAAGGTAGAGTTCCGGCTTGGCAGAGCCGAACTCGGACATATGGGACAGGTCATACACACCGTTGGACAGATTCAACCGCGGACAGGCGCACAGAAGGCCATCGTGGCCGGAACTTCCGGCATACTGAGCTTTGTCAGCCCGGATATGGCCGACGGAATGTCGGTGAGACAGGGGGATGCCCTGTTCTACATCGAAAGCGGAGCCATGGCAGACAGGAATATGGAGGTTATGCTGGCCGAAGCGCGCAGCAGCTATGAACTTGCGCAGCAGACCTACAGCCGCAAACAGCAGCTGGCCGGGGACAACATCGTAAGCGCCGCCGAACTGCAGCAGGCCAAAAGCGACCTGGATCAGGCAAAAGCCCGTTTTGATGCCCTGAACGGCAATTTTGCCGACGGCAGACAGACAGTCAGAGCGCCAATGTCGGGATATGTAACCGAAATCGCCTATGGCAGCGGCCACTATGTTGAAGCAGGAAGCATCCTGGCTCATGTGGCCCAAAGCGGCGAACTTCAGGTTATGGCTCAGGTCAGTCCGCGTTATTACGGAGTACTGACGCAGATTGACGACATCATCTGCAGACCCGTAAACTCAAGCGAAACGGTTTCAATGCGCGAACAGGGAGGACGGGTGATATCATTCGGCAAGTCGGTATCGTCCGACAGACCCCTGCTGCCTGTAATATTCACCATCAAACCTATGCGTGACATTCCTTCGGGCACTTTCATCGATGTATGTATCCGCTGCAAGGGAAGCGAATCGGTAATCACCGTTCCAAACGGGGCGCTTGTCGAAGAGATGGGATCGTACAGCGTCTATGTACAGACAGAGCCGGAACATTTCGAGAAGCGTCAGGTCAGAACAGGAACCACCGACGGACGGAATACCGTGATCGAATCGGGACTTGATGGAGATGAGACCATCGTAACCGAGGGTGCAATATTCGTAAAACTTGCAGCCGCAGGTGGCAGACTCGACGCCCACGCAGGCCATGTACACTGATAAGGAGACGGCATTATGATGAACTTTATCAATTCCATAATCCGGTTCTCACTGAGGAACCGGCTGGCCATCCTTACCGGTGCCCTGCTCATCATACTGGGCGGTATCTGGTCTGCCAGACACACCGATATCGACGTATTCCCAGACCTGACGGCACCGACTGTCGTAATCATGGCCGATGCCGGCGGCATGACCGCCGAAGAGGTCGAACGTCTTGTATCCTTCCCGCTGGAAACGGCAATGAACGGTGCCACCAACGTGCGCAGAGTCCGTTCGGCATCGCTCAGCGGCTATGCATTCGTCTGGGTGGAGTTTGACTGGGGAGCCGACATATTCAAGGCCCGACAGACAGTCAGCGAGAAGATGGCGACTGTCACCGAAAACCTTCCCGACGGAATCACACCTCTGCTTGCGCCACAGTCGAGCGTAATGGGCGAAATACTGATGGTCGGCATGCAGTCCGACGGAGAGACCTCGATGATGGACCTGCGCACGCTGGCGGAATGGGTAGTCAAGCCAGCGATACTGGCCACTGGCGGCGTCAGTCAGGTAACCATAATCGGCGGTGACTACAAACAGTACCAGATACTGGCGGATCCTGTAAGAATGCAGGCATACGGAGTCACCCTTGCCGAACTCGAAGCAGTCGGACGCAAATTCTCCGACAACTCGAACGGCTCGGTCATACGCGAGTTCGGCAACGAATACGCATTGCGTGGAATGGCCCGAACGACCAGCCTGGAAGAGCTCGGCGCATCGTTTGTCAGGATGAGCGGCGGCCAGCCTGTCGTCCTCAGCGATGTGGCTGACATCGTAATCGGAAGCGCCGTCAAGATGGGAAAGGCCTCACAGAACGGCGAACCTGCAGTCATACTCTCAATCTCGAAGCAGCCTGACATCAACACTCTGGCCGTTACCGAGAAGATTGAGAAGAACCTCGAAGACATAGCAAAATCACTGCCACAGGATGTGCATCTCGACACTCACATATTAAGACAGGCCGATTTCATCGAGTCTTCAGTATCGAATGTCGCCGAGGCTCTGCTCGAAGGGGCAGTATTCGTGATTGTCATTCTGTTCTTGTTTCTGGGCAGTTTCCGCACAACAGTAATATCGGTCATAGCTATTCCGCTTTCGCTGCTATGTACACTTGTAATAATGAAACTGCTGCAGATGAACATCAACACCATGACGCTCGGTGGAATGTGCATCGCCATCGGCTCGCTTGTCGACGATGCCATCATCGATGTGGAGAATGTCTATAAACGGCTGCGTCAGAATCATCTGCTGCCGCCCGAAAGCCGCAGACCGGTAATGGAAGTGGTCTATCAGGGCTCAGCCGAAATCCGTTCCTCCATCCTCAACGCAACACTGATTATTATGGTGGCCTTCATTCCGCTGTTCTTTCTGTCGGGACTGGAGGGAAGAATGCTGAAGCCGCTGGGCATCACATATATAATCTCACTGTTTGCCTCGCTGATTGTGGCTATGACAGTGACCCCGCTGCTCTGCAACCTGATGCTCACATCCGACAGATACCTGCAGAAAAACGACAGGGAAAGCCGCTTGAGCAGATATCTGTCAGGGAAATACACAAAGTCGCTGCACTGGGTACTGGCTCACAAGCGCACGGTTATGTACAGCACGGGGACACTCCTTGCAGTATCAGTCGTACTGTTTCTGATGATGGGACGCAGTTTTCTGCCCGATTTCAACGAAGGATCGGCAGTGATTTCGGCTGTGGCCCAGCCCGGCGTTTCACTCGATGTCAGTGACAGGCTCGGACAGCAGATTGAAAAGGAGTTGCTCTCCATTCCCGAAGTCAAGGCAACCGCGCGCCGCACAGGACGGGGCGAACTCGACGAACACTCACAGAGCATCAACGGTGCCGAAATCGAAGTGCAGTTCCAGCTGGCGGATCGCAGCCGCAAGGAACTGTTCGATGAGATGCGCGCCAGAATGGCCGGCGTACCGGGAATAGTCACAACAGTAGGACAGCCCCTCGGTCACCGCATAGACCACATGCTGTCAGGAACGCGCGCCAGCATTGCAGTCAAACTTTTCGGCACTGACCTTAGCACAATGTACATCCTCGGCAACCGCATAAAGGATGAAATCTCTCATGTTGAGGGGCTAGTAGATGTGGCCGTGGAACAGCAGACCGAAACGCCTCAGTTGCAGATCAGAGCAAACCGCGCCGCACTAGCCCGTTACGGCATCAGCATCGGACAGTTCAACGATTTCATCACATACGGATTCGGCGGCAGAAAAATTTCCGACATCTACGAAGGTCAGCGCAGTTTCGATGTGGTGCTCAGACTTAATCCAAACTACACGTCCGACATTCAGG
Organism: Bacteroidaceae bacterium; assembly: GCA_045642985.1. Lineage (GTDB taxonomy): Bacteria > Bacteroidota > Bacteroidia > Bacteroidales > Bacteroidaceae > Colenecus. The sequence goes on from JAZUJU010000168.1 coordinate 21,843, forward strand.
GTGTATATGATGCCCTGATTGATACTCCTGACGGAGGAAAGGTCCCATTGAGTCAGGTCGCAGAAATTGTATCGGCCGGAGGCCCGTCGTCGATCAGTCGCGAGAACGTACAGCGCAAGCTGGTCATTTCGGCAAATGTCTCTGGCCGCGATTTAGGCAGCTGCGTAAATGAAATCAAAGAGACGATAGACGACAGAATAACGCTTCCCGAAGGCTACCGCATAGAATACGGCGGGCAGTTCGAAAGCCAGCAGAATGCTACCAGGACACTCTCAATCGCACTTATCGTCGCATTGGCAATCATATTCGTACTGCTGATGACGGAGTTCCGCAGCATCCCCCTGTCGGCCATCATTATGATCAGCCTGCCGCTGGCACTCATAGGCGGAGTGTTCGCTGTATTCGTCAGTTCGGCTGTCGTCAGCATTCCCTCAATCATCGGCTTCATCACCCTGTTCGGCGTGGCGACACGAAACGGTATCCTGCTGGTATCACGCTACTCTCATCTGCACGAAAGCGGAATGAGCCTGCGCGAATCTGTGCTGAATGGTTCGGCCGACCGTCTCAACCCAATTCTCATGACCGCCCTGACATCGGCACTGGCACTCATTCCTCTGGTCATGAACGGCGACAAGGCCGGCAACGAAATTCAGAGTCCGATGGCCATAGTCGTATTGGGCGGACTGATTACCTCCACCCTTCTCAACATTTATGTAATGCCCATAATCTATGAATGGTATGCAAAAAAGAAACATATTGATTAGCAGTATTCTGCTTACATTTTGCAGTATGATGCAGGCACAGGACGCGTATGCTCCCATACTGGAAACCGTTGAGCAGCGTAGCACACTGCTTCAGGCATACGGTGCCGTACGCGAGGCACTGACTGCCGAAGCACGCACGGGACTCACACCATCGAATCCGGAAATTGAAGCGGGATATCTGTTCGGCCAGCCTGAAACAGGCGACCGCAAGGACATCTCCATCAGTCAGAGTTTCGACTTTCCGACAGTGTATGCCAGAAAGGGGAAACTGGCAGATGCCAAGATAAACAGCGCCGGCTATCAGTACCTGGCCCAGCGTCAGGAAATTCTGCTTGAGGCCAAGCAGCTGTGCATCTGTCTGATTTACAGCAATGCACATCTGAAAATATGCGGGGAACGCCTTGAGTCGGCACGCAGGACGAACGACGCCTACAGAAAAATGGCACAGAACGGCACAGCCAACGCCATAGAGACAAGCAAGGCCGCATCGGCCTACTCTGTCGCCCGACTTGACTACGACAGCGAACTGGCGGAACACCAGAGACTGCTGGCCGAACTGTCGCGTATGTGCGGCGGTGAAACCGTTCACTTTGACCTGGACAGTTTTCCCGATGTAGAACTGCCTGCCGACTTTGACATCTGGTGGAACGAGAACCGCGAAAACCACCCTGTAATCAAATACATGCAGAGCGCCGCCGACCAGAGCGAACAGGAGGTAAAAGTCGCGCTATCGTCGTGGATTCCTAAATTTTCAATCGGCTATATGGGCGAATTCATCCCTGTCGAAAAGTATCAGGGAATCACCGCCGGAATCACCATCCCGCTATGGGAGGACAAGGGCAAGGTACGTGCTGCAAAAGCCTCGGAGAAAGCTGCAAAAGCGTCACTGCAGGATGCCGTGGCAAGTCTGGAAAACTCAATGAGGGCACTCTACCTGCAATGCCAGGCACTGCAGCGCAGCCTGTCAGACTACGAAGCGGCCAACTCTTCAGACGCAGCCGCACTGCTGCAGAAGGCGCTTGCCGGCGGCGAGATTTCGCTGCTAACCTACATTCAGGAGTACGACTATCTTTACAACGCAACATTGCGCAGACTCGAAGCAGCCAGAGATCTGGCTCTATCGTATGCCCAGCTCACGGCTGCAAGTTTATAGCCCGATGCTTGCACATGCAGAAACTATTCTCTTATCTTTGTCATCGGTAACAAAAAAGAATGATATGGCACGTGATTTCGCTGTAGGTATAGATATCGGAGGGCAGACCTCGAAAATCGGAGTAGTGGACAGAAAGGGCAACGTACTGTTTCAGGATGTGATTCGCAGCGACATATATGGAACGGATGCAGGCGCATATCTTGCGGCGCTTGCCCAGACAGTGAAGAACTGTATCGTCAAATCGGGCAAAGAGGGACAGATCCGCGGAATAGGCGTAGGAGCTCCGAACGGCAACTATTATACGGGAAGGATTTCAAACGCTCCCAACATTGCGTGGGCGGCCAGTCAGTCAGTGTGGCTGACACGCGACCTCTCGTCACTGCTCGAGGGTCTTCCTGTCACGCTTACGAACGATGCGAACGCAGCAGCCGTGGGCGAAATGACATACGGAGTGGCCAAAGGGATGAAGGATTTCATAATGATCACACTCGGAACAGGCGTCGGCAGCGGCATAGTCATAAACGGCAAGGTGGTTTACGGTCATGACGGATTTGCCGGCGAACTTGGCCATACCTGTGCGGTCCGCTCGCACGGACGTCTGTGCGGATGCGGCAAACACGGATGTCTTGAGAGTTACTGTTCTGCTACTGGTGTTGCCAGAACTGCAGCCGAACGTCTGGCAAAAAGCAGTCTGCCATCAGTTCTGCGCGACATAAATCCCATTTCATCGAAGGATGTATTCGATGCTGCCTGCCAGGGGGACAGACTGGCCATCGACATTTTCAACTATACAGGAACCCTGCTCGGCCGCTCACTTGCCGATTTCATCGCATTCAGCGCCCCCGAAGCCATCGTGCTGTTCGGAGGTCTGGCACGCGCCCGTCAGTTCCTCGAGAAGCCTACGCTCAAGTCGATGAATGCGAATGTGATGCCTGTATGGAAGGACAAGGTGAAACTGCTGTTCTCAAGTCTTAAGGAGTCGGACGCTGCAATCCTTGGTGCTTCGGCATTAGCCTGGTAATACTACCCGACCGTACGTTCCCGAACGAACCTGTCGGCAATACGGCGGATTGGCATCAGTGACAGTAGAGTGACAAGCGTAACCGTGACAAGCACCACGATGATGTCTGCCAGTTTCACGCATACGGGATAGGTATCCACTACAAAACCTCCGTTCGCGCCCAACGGAATGAATCCGAGCCACTGCTGAAGCAATGCCAGCAGGACTCCTACAAAAATCCCAGCTGACGCTCCTATGACAGCGGTCAGTACTCCGTCAATTATGAAAATACGGCTTACTGCATCTTCGGTCATGCCGATGCTCTCCAGAATACGGCTGTCCTCCTTCTTTTCCAGCATCAGCATCACAAGCGAACCTATGATGTTGAAACATGCCACAAGCAGGATGAATGTCAGGAAGAGATATGATACGAACTTTTCCAGACGTACCACCTTGAACACATCGGCCTGCTGCTCATAACGGTCCAAAACATCAAAACCGTCTCCCACAGCTTTCTGCAGTTCCCTGTGCGCCCTGATTGCCGGATAGCCGTCCCTGATTTTCACATCGATGCTCGAAACCTCGTTGGAATAGCTGAAGAGCCTGCGGGCAAGCGACATCGGAACCAGAACATAAGTGTCATCGTATGGCTGCTGGTTGACCTGAAACGAAACTCCCGGCGAATAGAATGACTCCGACTTGAAATTGGCTGCCGGATTGGTCATATTGATTTTGGTCCCGCGTTTCGGTGCATAAAGGGTTATGGGAGCTGTCGGCTGGATTCCGCAGTCAAGAATATTCATAAGACCTATGCCCATAATGCCGTACTCGCATATTTCATCCGACAGCATCGGAGTGCCGGAACCGTACAGGATATTGTCAATACTGTAAACCTGACGGAAATTATCCTCAACGCCCTTGACCGTGACAATCTGCTGCGTGCTCTTGTATCTGGCCAGCGCCTGATCCTGAAGCGAGAAGGTCACCTTTTCAACGTAGGGAAGTGAATCGACCGCTCCCACCGAAGCCGGATCGAACACCTTGCCACGGACTGAAACAATCTTCAGCTCTGGGTCGAAATCGGTGAAAAGCGACTCCATAAGTTCGCGGAAGCCGTTGAAAACGAACAGAGTACACACCATAGCCATCGAAGCGAGAGCAATTCCCGCCATCGTTATGCCCGAAATGACATTGATCACATTGCGTGACTTGCGGGCAAACAGATACCTGCCGGCTATGAAAAACGGAACGTTCAAACGATATGGTTTTTTATTTTTTCAGAAGTTCGTCGATATGCTCCATATAATCCAGTGAATCGTCCACATAAAAACGGAATTCAGGAATTACCCTCAACTGGAAACGGACGCGCTGCGCAAAATCGAAACGGAGCGACTTGACATTGTCGTTCACGTTACCGACAATTTCTTCGGCACGTTCTGACGGGAACACGCTGAGATATACGTTGGCATTCTGCAGGTCACTGCTCACTCTTACACCGCTGACACTGACCAGCAGACCTTTGGTCAGCTTGGTCTGCTGAAGAAACATCTCGCTCAGTTCCTTCTGGACGAGACGTGAAATTTTCTGCTGTCTTGTATTGTTCATAGAAAAACTGTTTTTACTTCTTTCGGATAATGGTAAGTCCGTCGCGAATGGGAATCATGACCGTATCGAAACGCTTGTCCGCTGCCACAATGTCGTTGAAACGCCTGATGGCTGCGGTCTGGGCATCACGGTCATAGGCAGGATCGGCCACATGTCCGTCCCACAGGGTATTGTCGGCAATGATGTATCCGCCCGACGGAACCATATCGGCAACCATTGCGAAATAGTCCGGATACTCGCGCTTTTCTGCATCGATGAAGACCATATCGAAAGTCAGACCCAATCCGGGAACGAGCCGCCTGGCATCGCCCACATGCAGTTCTATGCGGCCGCCGTAGGGCGACTTGGCAAACCAGCTGCGGATGAAATCCTCCAGTTCATCATCACATTCCACTGTATGGAGCACCGCGCCGTCGGTCAGTCCCTCGGCAATGCAAAGAGCTGAATAGCCTGAGAATGTGCCGATTTCCAGCACGGTCTTCGGTGCAATCATTCTGGTGAACATCTTCAGAAGACGCCCCTGAATGTGACCCGAAGCCATGCGCGGGTTAAGCAGACGCAGGTTGGTCTCACGATACAGTGCCGAAAGCAGACTGCCCTCAGCTTCAATGTGGGAGCTGATGTATTCCTCAATCGCCTCCTCACCGGTGTATCCTGTTCCCAGTTCCGTCATATCTGTTACTGTCTGTCCTGATTGTCCCGCTATTTTTTCTTAACTTTGGATTCTGATGCAAATATAATTGATTTATCACTAGCACATGACGGGTGACAATGTCGAATTGACAGCATTGAAGCGATTCAGGCAATATCTGATGCTTGAGAAATCGCTCTCCCCCAATACGCTGCAGGCCTATTCGGACGATGTCGGCAAACTGCTGTCGTTCATTCACGACGAATCTGTTCCGCTGCAGAATGTCACCATCGACACTCTTCACACCTTTGTCGCCACCCTTGCCGACCTTGGCATATCGGCACGCTCGCAGAGTCGCATCATTTCCGGAATCAGGGCATTCTTCCAGTTCCTGACAATAGACGGCTTCATCGACAACGACCCGAGCCAGCTCCTTGAATCGCCTAAAATCGGTATGAGACTGCCCGAAGTGCTGACAGTCGATGAAATTGACCGGACGATAGCAGCCGTAGACCGCACCCAGCCGGACGGACAGCGCAACAGGGCGATTCTGGAGACGCTTTACAGCTGCGGACTGCGAGTCTCGGAACTCTGCAGTCTGAAACTATCCGAGCTGTATATGGACGAAGGGTTCATAAAAGTGACCGGAAAAGGCAGCAAGCAGAGGCTGGTTCCAATTTCAGACAGAGCCGTCAATGAAATCAGACTGTACCTGACAGACAGATGCCATATAGAAATAAGGAACGGATATGAGGACTACCTTATTATAAGTTACCGCACAGGCAAACCGCTGAGCCGCGTTATGATTTTCGACATAGTCAGGAAGTATGTCCGTCTTGCCGGAATTGGGAAAACCGTCAGTCCGCACACTTTCCGTCACTCCTTCGCCACGCATCTGCTTGAGGGAGGAGCCAATCTGCGTGCCATCCAATGCATGCTGGGACACGAAAAGATTGCCACTACCGAAATCTACACACACATCGACAGAACCCGTCTGCGCGATGAAATCATATGTCATCATCCGCGCAACACACATTAATGATTGTGATTTCAACATTCCTTCATTTAATATCTGATTCTTTTTCCTACTTTTGTAAATGACTCAGAATAATATTAACCGATAAATAAAGCAACTATGTTAAAGACATTGCGTTTTGCACTTATGAGTGCATTCATCGTACTGATGGCTTCCTGCAAGGATATGACCCTTACGGAAAACGCCTTCACTGTCACTCCGCAGATTCTTACTGAGGTAGGCGGACAAGTTCCCGTAACAATCGACGGAGTCTTTCCTGAGAAATATTTCCAGAAGAAGGCCATCGTTACAGTGACTCCGATTCTCAAGTGGGATGGCGGTTCAGCCACAGGCGAGCCTATGACTTTCCAGGGAGAGAAGATCAAGGGCAACAACATCGTCGTAAAAAAGAAGGATGGTTACCCGTTCTACATCAAGTTCTCGTTCCCGTATCAGCCGGAAATGATCAAGTCCGAACTGTATGTGACATTCGATGCAACAGTCAAGGGCAAGATTGTAGAGATTCCCGCTCTGAAGATTGCTGACGGCGTAATTTCGACAGAGGACCTGTACCGCAGCACTGCCGCCAACGCCAAATCGGCAATGTCACAGGATGAATACCAGCGCATAGTAAAGGACGCACAGACAGCCAACATAATGTTCGCCATACAGGAGGCCAACATCCGCGCGAGCGAAACTAACAGCGATCAGATGGAAACTCTCAAAGAGTATTTCAAGCTGTTTGCCGAAGATACCCGTAATTTCAATGTCGACAATCTGGAGATTTCCGCGTACGCGTCGCCTGACGGTGGCACAGACCTGAACGAGAGGCTGGCCGGTCAGCGTGAACAGAACGCCATGAACTTCATCCAGAAGGAAATGAAGAAGAGCAAGCTCAATACTGATATCGATTCCAAGTACACCGCTCAGGACTGGGACGGCTTCAAGACTCTCATTGAGAAGTCAAATCTTCAGGACAAGGATCTGATTCTGCGCATACTGTCCATGTACGAGGATCCGGAGCGTCGCGAAGTTGAAATCAAGAACCTTTCTTCCGTATATGGAGAGCTTGCAGACCAGATTCTACCGCAGTTGCGCCGTGCACGTCTCACTTTGAACTATCAGGTTATCGGCCGCAGCGACGAGGAGATTCAGTACACTCTGAAACACGACCCGCGTTCACTCAGCTGCAACGAACTTCTGTATGCCGCCAATCTTGCTGACAAGACAGCAGACAAAAAGAATATCTACACCAGCACCACCCAGATTTATCCGAGCGATTACCGCGCATTCAACAACTTAGGCGTACTGGCATTCCAGGACGGCGATTATGAAAAAGCGCATCAGTTATATCATAAGGCTATGGAGTTCAATTCATCAGCTCCTGAAATCCACACCAACCTGTCGAACATGCTGCTTGCACAGGGCAAACTGGCCGAGGCTCAGAACCATCTGGCCAAGGGTGGTGACTCTCCTGCAAACAAACAGGCGGTCGGCATCAGCTACATCGCACAGGGTCAGTACCTGCGCGCGGTTGACAATCTGAAGGATTCCAACACCGAATCTGAAGCACTTGCCTACATTCTTAACAAGGATTACACGAATGCCCGAAGGACGTTGAATTCCATTGAGAATCCGTCGGCAATCACCTATTATCTGAATGCTGTTCTGGCGGCACGCACAAATGCTGCAAATGTTGGTGACTACCTCAAGAAGGCAGTCGAAGCCGATCCTTCGCTCAAGGAAAGAGCTGAGAAAGACCTTGAATTTGCAAGATATCAGAATGTGATCGAATCACTTTAACTACAAGTTTCCGTGATAGCGCCGAAAGATGAACTGACGGCGCTGCTTACCCTCGGCAGAATAGAGGGATTAGGGCCCGCAAAGGCCAGAACGCTATACGAGCAGGTAGGCAGCGCGCTGGAAATCTTCAGGAACTACAGGAATCTGAACGACATTTTACCCGGAGTCACACAACGTCTTACACAGGCGTTGGATGACTCCGGGTCTCTTTATGCTGCCGAAAAAGAGAGGCAGTTCATCGAAGAGAAACACATCAGATACCTGACAATCGAAGATTCCGGCTATCCCGCACGTCTCAGAGAATGCGGGGATGCCCCCCTATTACTGTTCGGGCTGGGAGAAATGAATCTGAACGCCACACACACCGTGGCAATAGTAGGAACCCGAAGGGCAAGCGTGTATGGCAGACAACTTACAGAGAGATTTGTAAAGGAACTGTCTGCAATATGTCCTGACACCTTAATTATAAGCGGACTTGCGTACGGCATAGACATCGCGGCGCACATAGCCGCAGTACAGAATGGAATCCAGACAGTGGGGGTGCTGGCCCACGGGCTTGACAAGATTTACCCTGCCTCGCATCGCAGTACGGCAAAACAGATGCTGGCATGCGGTGGGTTGCTGACAGAATTCACCAGCGGCACTACCCCATTTCCACAGAACTTTGTCCGCAGGAACAGGATAGTAGCAGGAATGTCCGATGCCGTAGTCGTCATTGAGACACCGACAAAAGGCGGCTCACTGATAACCGCCGAACTGGCGGAAAGCTACTGCCGCTCCTGTTTCGCCTTTCCAGGCAGTGTAGGCGATGAAATGTCGGCCGGCTGCAACGAACTGATACGCAGTAACCGGGCCGGCCTGATTCAATCTGCCGCCGATTTTGCAAAGGATATGGGCTGGATTGGCAAAGTCCCATCAAAACCGCTCCAGCAGGAACTGTTCACAGACCTGACCGAAAACCAGCAGAAAGTTTTCGACCTGCTTAAGAAATCGCCGAAAGGACAGCTGCTGAACAATCTGGTGGTAATGTGCAATATCCCTGTCGGCGAAATGATATCTGTCCTCTTCGATTTGGAGATGAAAGGACTCATCCGTTCCCACCCCGGCTGTCTGTATACCATTAATTACTGAAATAAATGCAACTGAAATGATCAGGGAAAATCGGGAGTATTGGCAATACTCAGACCCACCGAAAACATCAGATTGACATTGGCTATCGCGCCTTCGATATCCCAGTCATCAATGTATTCGTCATTCGGTTTGTGATACCACGACGGCTGCGGGTATTTGTTAGGACGGTCAGGATTCACCAACTCTGTACCGGCCTTGATGACTACGGCAGGGACTCCCCTTCTGACAAAGTTCCAGTGGTCAGAACGGAAGAACCATCCGTCCGAATTGTCATCATCAAAGACCACATATCTGCCCTGAGCTGCCGCAGCAGCCTGAACATAACGGTCCAGATTACTTTCCCCACCGCCTAGAATTATCACATCGTGCGTCATCGGGGCCGGGGCGATGCAGTCAAAATTGATGCAGGTAGCGGTCTTCTCCATAGGAAACGCCGGATGTTCGCAATAGTATTGTGAGCCGAACAGGCCGCTCTCTTCGGAAGTCGATGCCAGAAAAAGTACAGAACGCTGCGGTGTGGGAAGATCCTGCAGTTTCTTTGCAATCATCAGGATAGCGGCAAGTCCGGAGCCGTTGTCGGCTGCTCCGTTGTAGATGGAATCACCAGTCTCATCTGGCTCACCAATTCCGAAATGGTCCCAGTGAGCACTGAATGCCACGCATTCATCCTTGAGGTCAGTACCGGGCAGGTAGGCAGCCACATTGCTCGTCTCACCCACTTCGTACCTGACTTTCATCGTGAAACTGCTACGGGCATTCAGGTCAATAGCCTTGAAGCCTGGCTTTTTGGCAGATGCTATGGCGGCATCGTAATCCTTTCCCGACATCTCAAAAAGCCGTCTGCAGGCAGACTCATTTATCCAACCCCTCATACCGAGTTCATCCAGATTTCCAGTCTCAGTATTGAATAGAGAAAGGTTGCTGTCCTGATGTCCGTTCACGCATACATGCCATCCATATCCGGCGGCAGCTTCGTTATGCAGAATGAGGCATCCCGCAGCCCCAAGTTTCTGAGCCTGCTCCAGTTTGTATGTCCATCGTCCGTAATATGTCATATTCCTGCCACGGAACAGTGCCCTGTCATAAAACCCGGGGTCGTTCACCATCGCTATCACGATTTTACCCTTTACATCCACTCCGTCAAAGTCATTCCATCCGTATTCCGGAGCATCAATGCCGAAACCGCAGAACACATATTCTGCATCGTCAAATCGGACCTTATCAACAGCTCTCGTAGTCCACACCATAATATCATCGGGCGATGAAAGTTTCATCCTGCCGGCGTCTGTTCTGACAGGAATCCCATCGGCAGGAATACGGACTGATGTCGATATCTCCCTTACAGTCTGAAAGTAACTGCCATCAAATGCCGGTTGCAGCCCAAGGGCGCGGAACTCATCGGCAAGATATTCTATTGTTTTGGTTTCGGAAGGAGTCATAGGCTTGCGCCCTCCGAATTCGTCCGAACCGATAGTAGCTATCCAATTCCTGAAGTCATCAGAAAATGTATCCGTCGGACGCTGCGCCTGCAGTTGCAACGGAATCAGAAGCATTGCAGCAACGAAAAGAATACCCTTGTAATTTCCAATCATAATGTCAAGATGAAACAGAATGCTACAAATGTAATGATTCGGACTGAATATTTGTCACATTGGGCAAATAGCATTTTCTTTGCCGGTGATTATGAAAAGAGTAAAGATTACCGCCATCCGCAAGGCACAGTACACTGACCTTATGGCAAAATACGAGAACCCGATAGAGCACAGTTGTGATGTTCGTGAGGGCCAGTCTTGGATCAGCATTGACGGCGAATGCCCGGACGGTCTCTGCCCGGAGGCCTGGAAGACAATGAAGGATTTCGTCCGGGACCTGGCCGAGGGCCGCGGAAACTTCTACGACGGATGGATGAAGAATCCGTACAGCGCCATGATCAGCTGCAACGACGGCTTCCGCCCTGTCAGTTTCTACATCGAAACTATAGATTGAGAATTGGATATGTCCGACAGCCTGACCATAGACTGAAGGCAGATATTTCCAAAGTTACAAAAAACTGCAGTCCCGAGGTTACCCTTGGGACTGCAATATTTTTGGAACGGGAAAGAAGCAGGCTCACCTGCCCCACCCTTCTTTTGTCAGTCTTTCAGCTTGGCCTTGATGAACTCGCGGTTCAGGCGGGCGATGTTGCTGATGGAGATGCACTTCGGGCACTCTGCCTCGCAGGCGCGAGTGTTGGTGCAGTTACCGAAACCGAGCTCATCCATCTTGGAGAGCATAGCCTTGGCACGACGGGCAGCCTCGACCTTACCCTGCGGCAGAAGAGCCAGCTGGCTTACCTTTGCACTGACGAACAGCATTGCTGAACCGTTCTTGCAGGCAGCTACACAGGCACCGCAACCGATGCACGATGCTGCATCCATTGCCAGGTCGGCCTTCTCCTTAGAGATAGGAGTTGAATTTGCATCAGGAACACCGCCAGTGTTGATTGACACATAACCTCCTGCCTGCATGATCTTGTCGTATGCACGACGGTCAACCATCAGGTCCCGGATTACCGGGAAGCCGGCTGAACGCCAAGGCTCGACAGTGATGGTCTGACCATCCTTGAAACGGCGCATATAGAGCTGGCAGGTTGTAGCACCTGTAGCAGGACCGTGCGGATGTCCGTTGATGTAGAGTGAACACATACCGCAGATACCTTCGCGGCAGTCGTGGTCGAACACGATAGGCTCCTCGCCCTTGTTGATCAGTTCCTCGTTCAGAATATCCAGCATCTCAAGGAAAGAGGTGTCGGTAGGAATATCCTTCATCTGATAGCTTACAAAGCCGCCCTTCTCCTTAGGACCTCTCTGACGCCAAACCTTCAAAGTAAAACTAATGTTCTTATCCATAATGATGCTGTTTATCAATTCTTGTAATTACGGGTCTGTACCTTAATATACTCATAGTTCAGAGGCTCCTTGAGCAGCTCAGGCTCCTTGCCCTCACCCTGATAGTTCCAGCAGGCGACATACGAGAACAGGTCATCGTGACGCAATGCCTCGCCTTCCGGTGTCTGATGTTCCTCGCGGAAATGACCGCCGCAGGACTCCTCGCGGTTAAGTCCGTCGTAAGCCATCAGCTTGCCGATCTCAATGAAATCGAGCAGACGCAGAGCCTTTTCAAGCTCGACGTTGAGTGATGATGCCTCGCCCGGAACACGCAGGTCTGACCAATAGACCTTCTCAAGTTCAGCAAGCTTTTTGAGAGCGGTCTTGAGGGACTCCTCTGTACGGCCCATTCCGACATACTCCCACATAATGTGGCCGAGTTCCTTGTGGATGGAATCGACAGAGCGGTTACCCTTGATATTCATAATCTTCTGAATCTTATCCTTGACACCATTCTCGGCAGCCTCGAATTCAGGACGGTCAGTGCTGAAGCGCGGAACCTGAATCTGGTCTGACAGATAGTTCTGGATGGTGTAAGGCAGCACGAAGTAACCGTCGGCAAGACCCTGCATAAGTGCGGAAGCGCCAAGACGGTTTGCGCCGTGATCCGAGAAGTTGCACTCGCCGATTGCGAACAGACCAGGGATAGAGGTCTCAAGCTCGTAGTCAACCCAGATACCGCCCATAGTATAGTGGATGGCCGGGAATATCATCATCGGGTTCTCGTATGGATTTACATCGGTGATTTCCTCGTACATATCGAACAGGTTGCCGTACTTGTCAGCAACTGCCTGCTTGCCGAGACGCTGGATAGCGTACTTGAAATCAAGGAATACGGCAAGACCGGTGTTGTTTACGCCATAGCCCTTGTCGCAACGCTCCTTTGCAGCACGCGAAGCCACATCACGCGGAACAAGGTTACCGAATGCCGGATAACGGCGCTCCAGATAGAAATCACGGTCCTCGTCAGGAATATCGTTAGGATTCAGAGTACCAGCCTGCAGAGCCTTGGCATCCTCAAGCTTCTTGGGAACCCAGATACGGCCATCGTTACGCAGAGATTCTGACATCAGAGTCAGTTTGGACTGCTTGTCTCCGTGAACCGGGATACAGGTCGGGTGAATCTGAGCGAAAGCCGGGTTTGCAAACCACGCACCCTTGCGGTAGCACTGCATTGCAGCTGAACCGTTGCAGGCCATTGCGTTGGTTGACAGGAAATAGGTATTTCCGTAACCGCCGGTACCGATAACTACAGCGTGGGCCGAGCAGCGCTTGATTTCGCCGGTGACAAGGTCACGGTAGATGATACCGCGGGCACGCTCCTGACCGTTCTCATCCTTGATAAGCACGAGATCAAGCATCTCGCAGCGGGTGAAGAGCTCAACATTGCCCTGGTGTACCTGATAGCTCAGTGCTGAGTAGGCACCCAGAAGGAGCTGCTGTCCGGTTTGACCGCGGGCGTAGAATGTACGCGATACCTGAGCACCGCCGAATGAACGGTTTGCAAGAGTGCCACCGTATTCGCGTGCAAAAGGAACACCCTGTGCAACGCACTGGTCGATGATGTTGTTGGAAACCTCTGCCAGACGATAGACATTGGCCTCGCGTGAACGGTAGTCACCGCCCTTGATTGTATCGTAGAACAGGCGATATACAGAGTCGCCGTCATTCTGATAGTTCTTGGCTGCATTGATACCGCCCTGTGCTGCGATTGAGTGAGCACGACGCGGAGAATCCTGAATGCAGAAGCACTTTACCTTGAAACCCAGATCACCGAGAGTTGCAGCGGCCGACGCACCTGCAAGGCCTGAGCCTACCACGATGATGTCAAGCTTACGCTTGTTTGCCGGGTTGACAAGTTTCTGATGAGCCTTGTAGTTGGACCATTTCTCAGCCAACGGGCCTTCTGGAATCTTTGAATTTATCGTTGCCATAATAAATGATTTTACTGATTAATGACCTGGGCCGTTAGAGGCTCTTGATGAAATAAAGGAATACAACGCTGATGAATCCGAGGATAAGCAGGGTAACATAGATGTTGCCGATAACCTGCCAGCGGCCGTTCCAAATCTTGCCGCTCCAACCGAGAGTCTGGAGTGCGCTCCAGAATCCGTGGCTCAGATGGAACCAGAGAGCTACCAGCCAGATGCAGTACAGCACTACATAGTACCACTGTGAGAATGTATACTTGATGAATGCGGCGCCGTCGGTAGGACTGATTGCCTGACCATTGATGACTGCCTGACCGTGAATAAGCTCCTGAAGCTGCATCTTTGACCAGAAGTTGAGCAGATGCAGGCAGAGGCCCAAAATAACGATGATGCCGAGAACGAGCATATTCTGCGATGCCCACTCAACGGTACCAGGCTTCTCCGAAACGGCGTAACGCTGGCTACCGCGTGCCTTCCTGTTCTGGATTGTGAGCCAGAAGGCATAGATAAAGTGAATGAGCACAAGAGCTGCCAGACCGACAGTACCAACCAGTGCATACCAGTTTGCTCCGAGGAATTCGCAGATGGCATTGTAAGCATCGGCCGAGAAAAGAGCCGCGCAGTTCATTGCCATATGGAATGTCAGGAACAGGACAAGCGCAGCACCGGTCACGCTCATCACTACCTTACGTCCAATTGATGAATCAACTAACCACATAATTTGAAGATTATTAATTAAGAAAATTTATTCTGCTCTTAATAAGGTGCAAAATTAGTCAATTTAGCCATCAATCCAAAGCGAAAGGAGGCAAAAAGAAGCGAAAGTCAGATATCGTCCCGTACCAGGGGAGACAGCAAGTGCATACCTGTCCTGCCTATCTGAGATGCCAAAGATGCCAGTTCGGCCTTCTTTGCGCTGCGTTCGGTATGTCTCCTTCCGGCATCTTCGTCGCCGAAACACGCCTGACGCAGCAGCATATCACTCTGCTTGTCAATCCTGAGTTCCAGAAAAAGCTGGACATAACATACCATATTGAAGAAAACTTCGGGGGGAAACTGCTCCTTTATGCTCAGAAGATACTCCCCGGCTTTGGTCGATGTAAAGTTTCCCGAACGGATGGCTGTATGTGTCTCAATGTCACAGGCAATGCTGTGGTCCATCCACTCGTATATCTTCTTCTCGCCGAAAGTGAACAGAAAGATGAACAGGGCCAGGAAAATGACCACAATCAGAACCAGTACAACCATCGGTTTCATAAGTTCTCTCTCCAGAATCTGATTATGAAGAAAGTGGATTGCCATAGATGGAATAATGGATACTATTACGCCGAAAGCGTTTCTCCATTTCCTGTAAACCAGCAGCAGTATGGTAGCAAACAGGGCCGTGCATCCCATATGCAGAATAGCACAGCCGAACCCTCTGACAACAGCCGTACCGACAGCCATTGCCGGATTGAAATAGAAGTAAATCAGGTTCTCAAGCAGGGAAAAGCCACTGCCTATGGCTGCACCGTAAATCAGGCATTGGGCCATAAAACGGAACTTGTGTCTGATTATAAGCCAGGCCAGAATACAGCCTTTCAGAATTTCCTCGATGAATGGCATCAGCGAAATGTCTCCTACCGTGACAGGAAGTCCCAGACAGGCCTGATTGGTAAGCAGAAATGCAACAGCGCACCACATCAGTCCGAAAAGCATATTGCGAAGTATCAGCTTGAAACGGGCCAGAGCAAAACTGTCAAGCACTTTCAGCACCAGCAGATACAAGGCATTAGGAAGCAGCGATATAATTAGTGATGTCATTCGAGAATGGGTATTATTTCTGCTGAGACTGCTTGGAAAGCCAGGCCTTGGGCGTCATCTCCATAATAAGCGCGAAATTACGGTAGAATGACTGGATGTGATTGTATCCGGAATTGATGGCCACATCCTTGATGTTGACATCATCTCCCCCAGCTTTCATGAGTTCCAGTGAGTGTTTGATGCGCAGTGTGTTTATAAAATCGGAAAAGTTCTGGTTGTAGCACGAATGGATGCTGTTGGACAGGTATGTACGGTTTGTATGCAGTTCGTCTGCCAGGGAAACCAGCGAGACCAGAGGATTCAGGTACAGCTTCTCTGAAATGACCCGCTGAAGCAGCAGCTGGTCCGAATTGACTGGATTCGTATGTGTTTCGGTGCTGGCCATGGATGAATCCTCCCCAACCTCAATAGTACTTACCTTGTCATCAGGCTCACAGAATGGCATTATTTGGTCAGAAACTGCCATTTCATCGGTAATTTGAGGCATTTCCTTCAAATTATAGACAGTGTTTCCCAACAAAAACTGCAGCACTGATATAAACAGCGAAAACGATACAGCAACCCAAGGTACCGATATTACATCTTCCGGCAGAATCATCATCACAACAATAACTACAATAGTGGCGATAAGAAACATCACAATCTGGTTCAAATCATCGCTCAGATCACTGCCGTTATCATAGTATTCGGAAAGCAGACTGTTGAAGCGCCTTACTCTGATTACAGACCAGACAGAAAGAAAAAACGCCTGGGACATAAGAAACACGGAAAAAGCCAGTGTTTCTTTAAAGGGAACAAACAGAAAAGAAGGTAGCAGAAGCAGCCAGTACCACTTGGAAATCCCGTTCGCGGATGTCATACCGACTATCGAAAGAAAAAAGAACGGGAACATGAACAGCGCCGTATCCTCACCTATGAACAGCGTCATAACTGACATAAGCATTCCGAGCACCATCAGCAGCTGCATATTCAGGACATCTTTCTTGAAAAATATCCTGAATGCCCAGAAGACGATAACGGCAGCTGGAAAGATTCTTAATAGTAAGGGTGACATAATGCTTACTTTTCATTACAAAAATAGATGTTTTTTATTCTCAATTTCACAATTTGATTCCTAAATGCACAAAAACACTCATAACATCACAAAACTTATTCTCAGTTTCACAAAACATTTGGTGGGTGAAATCTGACCATATTATCTTTGCAATGTCAACGATGACACAACCGACAGACGGTCGGAGACAAATGATAAGTTTAACAATTAAAAAATAAGTATTATGTACGTAAAGAAATTGAATTTCGTGATTTATCTGGCACTTGCCCTTGTTGTTGGTTTCGGTACAAGTTTCCTCTTTGGAAGTATGAATGTCGAGTCGGATCAGCTCAGCGGAGATATCTCGAAGGCAAACCGTTATAATAATGTAAAGGAAGACCCGCAGCTGGCTCTCCTGCAGGAGAAGCTCCAGAACGATCAGGAGTACTTCAACCAGACTCAGGCTGTAATGTCTTTCCTGCAGACCCGCGTAGGCGACCTCGCAGACCTTACCGAGAAGACTATTGCACAGTGCTCAGACATTGAAGAGTTTCAGGATCAGCTGAATGGCCTCAAGTCTCTGAATGCAAAGGCTTACAATACAAATCTGGCACTGACCAGCGTTGCCGACGGACTTTCAAAGATGGCAAATGGCCAGAAAGCTCTTGACTACGAGCAGGCCTCGAACAATGCTACTGCAGGTTTCCGTAAGATTGAAAGCCAGATGGGTGTAGGCAAGTCATTCGTCGAGACAGCCACCAAATATCTGGAAGGCAAGGAGGATCAGAAGTATGCTGAGCTGGCATCACTCGTAACAAAATGGACAATATACAGCTATCAGGATGCCAAGATGAACCACTCCGAAAGCAATGCCACATACTGGAACGACCAGTACGGCAAGATGACTGACGGCACTTCGAAGATTCTGTTAGCATCGTTCCTGAATGAAGTCAACCAGTATTTTACGATTGACAATCTGAATTCGGAATTTACTGACGCTCTGGAAGGAAGCCAATACAACAATGCAAGATATGTCGATAATCTGGGAATAGCAGATATGGATCAATTTGCATTATCCTCACTAGCCGAGATGAATATGATTCAAAATCATCCGAGCTATCAGCTAATTGAGAATTTGGTAAGTGGGGATGATATGATAAATGGCTTCGAATTTGCAAATGGATTAATGGATCCAGCCAGCAACCTGAATCCAGCCAGCAACCTGAATCCAACCAGCAACCTGCTGTCGCCAGACGAACGCTAAATATCAGACAAGGCACTATTGAAAACACCATATGAACAGATTGACCAGATTGGTCATCGCAACCTGTGGGTCGTGCATCCTCGCGGCCCACAGCGTTGGCGTTTATGGCCAAAAGTTATATAAGTACGAAGCAGATGATGCTTTCCTGGTTTTCGCGAACAAGAATCATTCCCAATATGTACCGCACATAATGAGGAAGTTCCAGAATGCGAAAGCGCTGCACGGGCAAATATGGGGAGAACTGCCTACACAGGCTCCTTATATGATTCTCACAGACATAGAGGACGACGGCAATGCCGGCGTCACTTCCATTCCGCACAACTACATCCTGATAGGACTGGCTCCTCTGAACAAATCATATTTCACCACTCCGTCGAACGAACGCTACGACTATGTCTTCAAGCACGAATACACACATGCCGTAATGCAGGACAAGTCCAACACACAGGACAACAAATGGCGCAGGTTCACGCAGGGCAAGGTGGTTTCGGACTCAAAATACCCGCTGAGTGCATTCTGGAGTTATCTTGGCTCACCACGAATGTACTGTCCCAGATGGTATCAGGAGGGAATTGCCTGTTTTATGGAAACCTGGCTGAACGATGGCGTAGGACGGTCGCTTTCTGGATATGACGAAGCGTATTTCCGGTCGCGCGATTATGACAATCAGGATTTCTATGCCGTCGTAGGTCTGGAAACCGAAGGCTCAACAGCCGACTATCAGCTCGGAGCCACCGGTTATCTGTACGGTACCAGATTCATAAATTATATGGTGCTGACATACGGCTACGACAAACTGATAGAGTTCTACAAACGCACCGATGAAAGCAAGGCCAGCTATGTGAAGCAGTTCCAGCAGGTTTATGGCAAGAGCATTCGC
>JAZUJU010000169.1:0-7441 GCA_045642985.1 Bacteroidaceae bacterium
CTTTCCACAGCCTTCGGCGAGACGTATTCAAGTGTCGCGTTGAATTTATAGTCCTGAAGGGCACCGATGGATATTGTCATCGGCATCCCCTCGAACAGCATACCGACTTCGGTCTCGTCAATATTGCCGTCAAAAATCAGATCGCTCATATCGGCGACAGTCGCAACGGTTGTTCCGTCATTCATCGTATTGGCCTGAATTACCGAGTTACCAACTTTGACAGGGACATCCAGAATCAGGCCGGTGATGGTGGAACGGACCAGAGTTGAACTGGACTTCGCGTTCGACGAGGAGACTCCGTCACGGATTACCTCAAGAGCGTCCTGAGCACCTGCTCTCTCTTCCTTGGCCTGGGCAAGTGCCTGTCTGACCTGATCCATCTCTTCGGCGCTCACCATATTGCGGTCAAAGAGAGATTTTTCGCGGTCATAGTTCACCTGAGCCTGCTGCAGGTTGATTTCGGACAGACGCACGCGGCTCTGAGCCGAACTCAGGGAGTTCATATCGGGAATCACTGAAAGCTTGGCAATCACATCACCCTTGTTCACCTGCTGTCCTGCCTCTTTCAGCAGTTCGGAAATGATTCCGTTAATCTGCGGCTTGACATTGACTTCGTTTCTCGGAGTAATCTTGCCGGTGATTACTGTCGATTTATCGATGTCGCGAACCGTAGCCGTCAGTTCCTGATAGCGGATTTCCTCAGGTTTTGACTTCTTGAAAAGGAACACGAAAGTTCCGACGATGGCGATAGCTGCCAGAGCTATCAGAATGTACTTGAATGCTTTCTTCATATTGTAATCCTCGTTTTTCCTAATTGTTCTTATATCAAATACTGCATTATTCATCGTGCATGGCTTCTACCGGTTTGATGCTCATCGCACGCAGAGACGGAGCCAGACCGGCAAGTGCGCCCAATACCGCCAGCAGCAGCGAGGCGGTCACCGCAGTGGCAAAACTTATCTGGAACGGCGTTTCGCCGCCAGTAACAGTTTCAAGACCGTTCAGCAGCATTACCGTGAATACAATGCTGAACAGTCCCGCGACCATTGTCAGCAATATGCTTTCCGAAATAATCTGCGAAAGGATTTCCCTGGGAGTTGCACCGATGGCACGGCGGATGCCGATTTCGGTAGTGCGTTCCTTGACTGTCACCATCATTATGTTGCTCACTCCGACTGCACCGGCCAGCAATGTGCCCAGCCCGACAAGCCATATCAGGAAGTTCACACCCTTGAACAGATTGTCCATAATGGCGAACATCTGTTCTGTGTTCAGCACAAACAATGCCTGTTCATCTGATGGGTCAAACTGGTGTTCACGCGCAAGAATACTGCGAATGCGGCTTTCGATGGTAGTCATCTGCACACCGTTCTTGCCGGTCATTGCAATGAACGATACCCTGTCACCCATCTGGTAGAGTGTCTGTGCAACCGGTAACGGTATCGCAACTGTTTCATCAGCTCTACCGTTGATGCTCAGATTCGACGAGTTGAAATCAACGCCGATAACCTTGAAATAAATTGAGCCAACGCGAATGAACGAACCGCACGGATCACCTCCCTCCGGGAACAGGCTTGTGTAGATGCGCTTCCCGATAACGCAGACCTTGCGTTCCTGAACCACATCCACTTCGTTGATATAGCGTCCGTATCTTATCTTGGGGCTTTCAATGTTCTGATAACCACTGTCAATGCCCTTGACATTGCAGTTGGCATTATTATCTTGGAATACGGCAGTCTGTCCCCATCGGCTAATGACCGGAGTAACTTCCTTCAATTCCGGTACCATCATTCTGAGCCTGTCAATATCGTTTATCGTCAGTTTCCAGTTGCGGCCCTCCTTGAAGCCTTTGTAGGGCTTTGATGTCAAATCAGGTACTACGATGGTTGTGTTGGTGGCAAACCCTTCGAAATTCTTTTCGAGCATCGCTTTCAGGCCATCCCCTCCGCCCAACATAAAGAGCAGCATGAACAGGCCCCAGAATATGCCGAATCCAGTAAGCAGACTGCGGCGTCTGTTCCTCAGCAGTGAATCCGCAATCTCGCGGTATGCATCCAAATCAAACAATATCATACTCAATCTGCTCTAAGTGCCTCTATCGGAAGAATCTGCGATGCCTTTCGCGCCGGTGCCAGACCTGCCAACGACCCTGCCACAACAAGGAGGAGCGTGGCCTCGAGAGCGACATCCATTCCGACTGTAGGATCCTTCATCATCGAAATCTGAATGCCCATCACCTCCATCGTATTCTGAGCTACAGTCGCATCAAGATACATACAGGCAAACATTCCGAGTTCCATGCCGACATAGCCGAAAATTGCCGTTATCAGTACACTCTCTGTCAGAATCAGCCGCCTGATCTCTCGCGGTGCCGCGCCTATGGCCTTGCGGATGCCGAATTCGTGCGTACGCTCCTTGACCGTCACCAGCATAATGTTGCTGACACCTACAATACCGCTCATCAGAGTGAACAGTCCGATAATCCACAATGCGATGTTCAGAATCCGGACGGCATTGTTCATCTGCATATCATCAGTAAAACGGTTCCATATCCAAATAGCACGCTCATCGTCGGGAGCAGCCCTGTGCGCGGTATTAATCACAGCTTTCAGATGTTTCTCGAACTGGGCATTATCCTCTTCCGTAGCAAGTCCGTGGAACGAAAATATCAGTTCACCTATCTCCTCATCCTTGCCATAAACTGTTTTGAGTGTTGTAAACGGCACATACATCTCGTTGGACATATTGCTGTCATCAACCCTGTAGACTCCGACAATCCGGTACGAGACATTGCCAGCCTTGACTCTCCTGCCTATACAAGACTCATAATCGGTACCGCCGAACAGATTCCTGGCATTACGTGTCGAAATGACCGCAACCTTCCGTTTTTCCCTGATGTCATTAGGATTGATGAAACGGCCGTACATAATCTTTATACCCTCCATCCGGTCATAGGCGGGGTATGTACCTGTCAGAGTAGCCGAAAAATGTTTGTCCTTGTAGGAAACGGTACCCGACTCCGTCACATAAGCCGTGACTTCATCGACATTAGCCATAAATGCGGGGCCGTCAACTGTGGCGACATCCCTGTCATCCAATCTTATGCGTCTGCCGGACTGCAGCCCGTCATACGGTTTCGAGGTCCATCCCGCACCGACCATCATAGTGTTGGTCTGGACGCTGCCGTTGTTGGACAGCACGGCGTTCATCAATCCGTTGCCCGCTCCAAGCAGCACGATTATCATGAATATGCCCCACGCTACAGCGACCCCGGTCAGTGCAGTACGCATCTTGTTACGACGCACCGACATCCAAATCTCTATGAAAAGATCGGCTATCATCACTTCATAGTTGAACCGGCACCGAATACCGAGGATTTGTGCTCTCGGTTATCATCAATCGAACCGATAAGACCGTCTTTTATATGTATGATCCGGTTCGTGTAATTGGCCACACCGCTTTCGTGTGTCACGACAATCAGCGTAGCTCCATATTTCTCGTTGATGTGAGCCAGCAGTTCCATCACCTCGGCCGATGTCCTGGAATCCAGCGCGCCGGTCGGTTCATCTGCCAGAATTATTTTAGGATATGTTACGAGAGCTCTGGCAATTGCCACACGCTGCTTCTGTCCGCCCGACATCTCGTTGGGATAATGTCCTGCCCAATCAGTCAGGCCCACACGCTCAAGCATCTCCATCGCCATTTCACGACGCTGGCGTCGGGGCACACGCTGATAGAACAGCGGCAGCTCCACATTCTCGACGGCATTCTTGAAACTTATCAGATTGAACGACTGGAATATGAATCCAATCATGCGGTTGCGGTACTCAGCCGCCTTAACCTCGCTCAGATTCTTGATCAGATTTCCGTCAATGTAGTATTCACCTTCGTCATAACTGTCCAGAATGCCGAGTATGTTCAGGAGCGTCGATTTTCCCGAACCGGACGCGCCCATAATCGAGACGAACTCGCCCTTTCCGATGCTGAGGTCAATACCTTTCAGAACATGAAGCGGCTGCGCTCCAGTATATGTCTTATTTACATTATGTAACTCTATCTGCATACCCAATCCTTTCTACAGTATCAGACAATGTGGAAGCCGTTTTGCTACAAAAAAACGAACAATTCTGCAATTCCCGTCAAATTCGGCCGAGTCTTAACATTATTTATATCTCAGCTCTAGGGCATAGTCCGTCTGGAGAGCCCGTACGAGCCCTCCGTCAAACGGACTGTCACTTGGCTGTTGGCGTCAGGCGGATGATACCGATTGAGTTCTCCGGCAGGGTCATTATGAACGATTTCCTGACAGTTCCCATTCCGGTGGAATGAGGCACTACAGCCTCATTGTACGAAAAGCGGCGGCCCGCCTCCGAACTGCCTGAGTAGTAGTTCTGTGCACCCTGATTCTTTACCTTCGTATCGTGCGACGTCACAAACTCGACCGTAACATCATAATACTTCTTATTGCCTATGTTCACCGTCAGTTCCTTGTCAACGGCCTCGGAATTGACGAATTTGATGAACATCTCGCCGGTAGCGGTGTCGATGGTCGGCGAAGTGAAGACCGTTGCATCTGCCTCGGTTCCGTTCATAACCGGCGTCATCCCGAAAGCCTTGTCGCCTGCTACGGAGAACAGCTGCTGGTAATAGTAGTTGCAGGTACGCCACATACCGCGGTTATCGAACCATATCAGGTTGCTGTTCCACTTGTTGAAACCCTTCTTGCAGAACAACGGAGCATAGCATGCCATCACCACCATATCCGAATTGCGCTCCAGACTGGTCCAGTATGCGGCTTCGGCCATAGCCGATGCGTAGTCGTTGTTGCTGTTGTTATTGGCAAACTCACCCACAAACACACGGGTCGGACGCTTGCGGTCATATGTCAGACTGTCCGCTCCACGCACCTTGTCAGCATTATATCTGTCAGTGTTCTTATAGAACCACTGATTGTTGCGGTAATAATGCTCATCGACAATGCTGTTCTGATAATCACTGTCAATGACGTGCATATTCTCGTTGAACTCGCGTCCGTCAGCCGCAGAACCGGCAGTAGTAACGATATTGATGTCGGGATACTTTGCCACCACCTCCTTATAGATAATGTCGAAACGCTCCCAGAACTCCTTGCCCTTGTTCTCGTTGCCTATGCTCAGATACTTCAGGTTGAACGGCTCGGGATGTCCCATCTCGGCACGTACTTTTCCCCAGCGGGTGTCGGTTCCTCCGTTGCAAAACTCGATGAAGTCAAGAGCATCATTCACGAAGATGTCGTGAAAACGCTTGCGGTCCGCCTCGGTATCCAGAGGAGCGACATAGCTGTGACCGGCGAACTGGCAGGTCACACCATTGTTCAGCACCGGCAGCGGCTCTGCGCCAAGAGACTCGGCCATAAGCAGATACTCGTAGAAACCGACATATTGCGAAGTCCAGTACCCCCAGTGATTGCGGAATCCGATGCGCTCTTCTCTCGGCCCTATCGAATTCTTCCAGAACGGCTGTCCGAAATAGTTCGGACCCTCCGATGCACAGCCGCCGGGGAATCTCATAAACTTAGGATGAAGGTCAGCCAGAGCCTGCATCAGATCCTTGCGGAACGGTCCCATCTGGCCGTCCATCCACAGCTGCGATGACTCGGGCATCAGTGTCACGAAATCCAGATAGAATGTTCCCGACCTGTCAGCCACAATAGCCAGACGGCTGTCGGCAGAACGCTCGGCCTTCAGCTGACCGGTATATTTCTGCCAGTCGTCCTTCAGTCCGCTCACGATAATGACATTGGAATTGACCCTGCCCCTTGCGTCCTCCAGATAGACTTTGACATTTCCCGAATAGGATTGTCCCTGCAGGTACAGCGAAAGGTCATAGCTTACGCCGGCCTGTGCAGGAATCGACGCGACCTGAGTGTTATTCGAATAATAGAAGCCCTGACGTTCGTTTCCGTACGGCGATATTCCGTATCCGTTAGCGGCAATGCCGAAACCCTGACCCGGCTCGGTGATATCGAAACGGACGCAATACTGAATGTAACGCTTCTCATCATCGTACTTGTCATTCGGGTCGTAATCGTAGTAGCGCGGCTGATTTTTGACAAGAGGATGATCGCTTACTACGCGGGCGCTGCCCTCCGCACCCTCGTTACTGATGACGGTCCAGCCGAACATCACAGTGTCGGACAGAGAGAACTCCTTGGCCGGAGCATCGGGCACATTGTACTCCTGGAACGAATAGTTCTGTATGAGCTGTGCGCATATACCACCGTCAAGCGACTGGTTGATGTCCTCAAAGAAAATGCCTGCAAGCGTCGGGCTGACCGTGATTCCGGTCTTTTTGGGCGACAGCGTAAGAGTACGCTTCTCAACCTGTTTGAAACCCTGCAGCTGCAGCATTCTGTCTGCCATGCGGTAGCCCATCAGACGCATACCCTCGGTATTGAAGTGGAACTGGTCTCCCTGGCTCTCGCAACCTATTGACGAAATCACATAACCGTTCTTCATAACCTTGGGCAGATTGGCCAGCACCACCTGATTGAATGCAGCGCATACGCCGCCCTGCTCGGCCTGCTTAAGTTCGCCCGCAAGCAGCGGAATCTCATCGGGGTCCAGTCCCAAATCGGCACACAGGTCATCGTGAATTTTCTTGAGACGTCCGCACCACAGCGAATCGTCCGGATTGGACTCGCCCTGATGAACCAGCATACCTTTGATGACACCGGACTTCTGAGCTATCCTGGCCATATCGACCAGCCTCTGATACGGGCTCATATCGTATTCCTTAGCCATATTCACCAGCCAGCTGCGGCTCGGGTCGGCAGCCTCCATCGCAAGGTAATCCTCGCAGGCATCCTTGTCCCAAAGCTCCAGCTTGGCACCTGCCACAGAGACATTGATCACACCCACACGGTACTGTTCCGGCAGCTGCTCTATCATCTTGCGTCCGAAGAAATCAACCGGTCCCATATTGTTGCTCTGACGGCAGATAGGCGGCACGGCAGTGTACCAGTTTCCCATCTTGCGCCCATAGCGCGGCATATCGACAGCCGAAAGGAACTGGAACCGCGGGTCATCAAAACCCTTGTCCTGCTCGGCAGGGACGGCACCGGCCTCCATATTGGACTGACCGAAACACAGGTAGATGAAAAAATTCGGGTCGGGATTCTGGGCCGAGGCCTTGAATTGCACCACAAGCAGCATTGCAGCTGCAAACACAAATAAGCGTCTAAACTTCATATTGTCAATTATTATACTTTCTGATTACTATGTCTGTTCCCATTCGTCCTGAAAAATGTAGCAATAAAAAAATCATTTTGATTTTTCCGCGTTAGTTCCAGTCTTGTCCGGAGCCGGTTTCTTAGGTGCACGGCCGGCACGGCGCAGCGAATCAGCGATGATCCACTGCAGCTGGCCGTTCATGCTTCGGAACTCGTCGGAGGCCCATCGTT
>JAZUJU010000170.1:0-3797 GCA_045642985.1 Bacteroidaceae bacterium
TACCGGCACCATCAAGGCCAACTTCCCGGCCCGAATAGCTTTCCGAGTCACTTCTATGATTGATTCGCGCACCATTCTTGACCGTCCGGGAGCCAACCAGCTGATAGGCCGTGGCGATATGCTCTACTCGCAGGGCGGAGATCCGGAGCGCGTGCAGTGTGCCTTTGTGGATACGCCTGAGGTACAGAACATCTGCACATACATCAGCAAACAGCCAAGTTACCTGACTGCATACGAACTGCCTGAGTATGTCGACGAGACTGAAGGCGGAACCGAATCGAGCGAACTGTCAAGAGGCGAACTTGACCCGATATTCGAGGATGCGGCAAGGGTGATTGTCAGCAGCCAGCAAGGCTCCACGTCGCTTATCCAGCGCAAGTTCTCGATCGGCTACAATCGTGCCGGACGCATTATGGACCAATTGGAAAGAGCTGGAATAGTCGGTCCTCAGGACGGCAGCAAACCGCGTCAGGTCCTGTGCATTGACGACATAGAGCTTCAGCAGAAAATTGACAACCTGAGATGAAAAAGTTACTCTTCGCAATTGTGACTGCCGCTATGGCATCGGCTTTCTGCAGTTCTTCGGCGCAGGACGCCGACAGGATTCTGGACGGACTGCTGCAGACCTTATCCGAAAATGGAATCAGCTGCAGCGGGACTCTCAGCAGCGCCGAGTTCGACAATGTCCCCGTATCGCTTGTTATGAAAGGTGAACGTTACTGCATCAGTCTGCCCGAAACGACTTACTGGTTCGACGGCAAGACAGGCTGGAACGGGATCAAGGACGACGGGAAAATTCTCGAGGTCTACATTCAAGAGCCGGATGCCGACGACTTCATGTCCAATCCGTTCGTGCTTCTGCGGCAACGCTCCGCATTCAGCGTGTCAGCGCCCGACAGCAAAACTTTAAAACTGACGGCAAAGGACAGACAAAAAGGTGTGAATGGCGCATTGGACCTGACAATTCTTCTGGACGAGAATGGAAATCCGTCGGAAATTTCGTTCACTATGCTGGTCTCCAAGGCTGCGACCGGGACTCTCCGGTTCAAAATCAACCGATATGCGACATCGGGCATAACCGAAGATGCGCTGACCTTCAGAAAGGAAAAATACCCCGATGTGGAGATAATCGACTTGAGATAATCATATAACCGAAATCATAACAATATGGAAAGAATAAAGTGCCTTATCATAGGTTCTGGTCCTGCCGGATACACTGCCGCCATCTATGCAGCAAGAGCTACCCTATCGCCGGTGGTGTACGAGGGGACCCAGCCTGGCGGTCAGCTGACCACGACATCGACAGTCGAGAATTTCCCGGGTTATCCGGACGGTGTGAGCGGAGATGACCTGATGAATGACATCCGCACACAGGCCGGGCGTTTCGGTACAGAAATCAGATACGGAACAGTCACTGAAGTGGATTTTTCCAAGGCACCCTATATCATCACAATTGATGACGGCACTCAGGTCGAAGCCGACACCGTAATCATCTCGACAGGAGCGTCCGCAAAATATCTGGGACTTGAAGATGAAAGGAAATTCGCGGGACGAGGCGTCAGCGCCTGCGCAACATGCGACGGTTTCTTCTACCGCAAGAAGGTGGTCGCTGTGGTCGGCGGAGGTGACACTGCCTGCGAAGAGGCTATGTACCTGTCCGGACTGGCATCAAAAGTCTATCTGGTAGTACGCAAGAATTACCTGCGCGCCAGCCAGATAATGCAGGACCGCGTTCTCAACAACCCCAAGATCGAAGTGCTGTTCGAATGCAATGTGTACGGGCTGACAGGCGATGCCAAGGTACAGGGAATGAAAGTAATACGCCGCAAGGGAATGCCCGATGAAGAGTGTTTTGAGCGCGACATCGACGGATTCTTCCTGGCAATCGGTCACAAGCCTAACTCGGACGTGTTCGCCAAGTGGCTCGACCTGGACGAAACAGGCTATATAAGGACGGTTGACGGTACTCCCAAGACCAATGTTCCCGGAGTATTCGCAGCAGGTGACGTGGCAGACCCGCATTACCGTCAGGCCATCACTGCCGCCGCATCGGGATGCAAGGCCGCCATCGAGGCGGAACGCTATCTGAGCGAACTGTAAAATCATTATCGTTTCATAAACTTAACAAATGAGAAAATTAACTTTATTCCTTGCAGTTCTGGTATCAGGTACACTGATGGCTCAGAACCGCGCCGGAGCACCCGCTCAGGCACAGGCATCAGGACCTGTCAATCCTGTGTTTGACAAGTATGTTCAGCCGGACGTATCGTTCGGCGTCTATTTCGACGAGTCAAAGTCAAAGCCTGCGACTCCCGATGCACAGGGATTCATCCGTCGCTGGACTCTGCTCGACCCTATTTCCAAACAGGAAATCAGTTCTAACACTCTCTTCACCGACTCATGGCTGAGGACTGAATTTGCCAAGGAGTATTTCGAGGGACAGAATACGGTTCTTCCGCAGAACGGTGACTCCGTAACTGTGAAGATTCCGAGACGCGCTGCAAGAGGAGGAATGATGCGTATGGGCGGAATGGGAGGCCCCGGTGCCGCTGCGCAGCAGGCTCCAGCACAGGCTCAGCCTGCAGCACAGCCTGAGTTCACCGAAGTCAGCCTGAAATGGCACAGTGTTGACAGCAAGCGCTATAACGTGAAACTGTACCGTTTTGCCAAGAGCCTCGGCATGCGTCCGACCGAAGGTCTGTTCCTCGGTGTCACCGTAGTCAACGCTCCCGAAGATATGACAGTCCGTCTGGCTGCCGGTTCAAATTCAGCATCGATGTGGTGGGTCAACGGTGAGGAGGTCCTCCTACTGTCAGGTGACCGCAGGATGGTTGTCGATGACGGCGTTTCAAAGGAGATCACGCTCAAGAAAGGCAGCAACATCGTCCGCTGCTCGGTCATCAACGGCCCGGGTATGAGCGACTTCTGCGTCCGTTTCATCGGTCAGGACGGCAAGCCTGTAACTAACCTCACAATCACCAACAAATAATATCAGAAGCTATGAAAAAGTTATTTGCAGCAGCTGCTTTGTCAGCATTGGTAATGGGCGCGTACGCTCAGACAGGTGATATCTTCATTCACGACCCTTCGACCATTGTCAAGTGCAATGGCACCTATTATACATTCGGCACCGGAGGCGGCGGCCTTATGTCAGATGACGGCTGGACCTGGCGTTCGGGCGCAGTGAGACCTGGCGGTGGCGTAGCTCCTGACGCTCTCAAAATCGGTGACAGATATCTTGTCACCTACAGCGGCAACTATCCCGGCACCCAGGGTAAGACTCACGGCATCGCAACTACGATGTGGGCCACTACTCTCAACCCTGATTCAGTAGATTATTCAGCCGAAGAGCTTGTAGCATGGGCAGGCGCCGATGACGACTGTTATTGCATCGACCCGGCTCTGCTTCTCGACCCGACCACCGGCAGACTGTGGATGTCATACGGAACATATTTCGGCGCAATCCGCATCGTCGAGCTTGATCCGAAAACCGCAAAGCGTCTGGAGAAGAGCACACCGGTTGACGTAGCCATCGACTGCGAGGCTACAGCACTGATGTACCACAACGGCTGGTACTACCTGCTCGGCACCCACGGCACCTGTTGCGACGGTGTCAACTCCACATACAACATCGTATGCGGCCGTTCACGCGAAGTGACAGGTCCGTATCTGGACAATGTAGGCCGCGACATGCTGCAGGGCGGCGGCAAGATGGTCCTCTCCGCAGGAAACAGAGTCACCGGCCCGGGACACTTCGGCCATTACATCGAGGAGGAAGGCTGCGAGAAGATGTCCTG
>JAZUJU010000171.1:0-1551 GCA_045642985.1 Bacteroidaceae bacterium
CAGGCTGCCGGGCGGCACAGGGATATAGGATGGTTCGCTGACAAACTTTGCGTCAGCAACCATTATCTGTGCGTTGCGGTCAAGAAATCAGGCGGCCGTACGGCAAAGGAACTCATTGACAAGTCGGTCATTGCCGAAATCAAGGTACGACTCATATACGGGAGCCAGAGTGTTGCTCAGATTGCCTCGGAACTGGAATTCGGCAGCAGCAGCCTGCTGTGCAAGTACTTCAAGGCCCAGACCGGCCTTACCCCGCTTCAATACAGGAAGGGTAATAAGGCATAATGACTAGAAGCAGCCTCATCGCATAGTTCCGCAAATGTGGCAGGGCTGTCGAATGCCTTCATCGCCGTTTCCGGTTATACTACGGTTACGTCTCTTTTGAGCAGCACCAGCACGTCACCTTCCCTGAGCAAGGTGTTTCCATTTGGAATTATCTTTTCATCTCCTCTTTGGATCATCACGAGAAGACTTCCGTCTTTCTTCGGATATTCACTAACCATGTGCCCCGCCCACTTGCTGTTTTCTGACAATGGATGCTGGATAAGGCTGTCTGTGTTCTTGTCCTGGAATGAACGGGTGCAAATGACAATCTCATCATCTGTTTGAAGCAGGGTGTCTCCCTTCGGTACAATTCGTTCATTACCTCTCACCACAAGTGCTATAAGGCAGTCCAGAGGCAAATTCAGGTCCTTGATCTGACGATTGTTCCAACTGCTCGTGTCCTTTATTCGTATTGCTCCGAAGGACATTTCCGCATTTTCGCTGAAATCACTGAAGGTCGTCATCACGTCTTCGCCACTGTCAGTCATGCCTGTGGCCTTTGCTACCTCAGGAATCAGTGAGCCTTGTAGTGCTATGGATACAAGGACTATGCAGAACACGATGCTGAATATATCATTCTGCAACTCTACGCCTGATGTCAGTATGTTGATTGCGAACACTATCGATGCAGCACCGCGGAGACCGACGAACGAAATCAGTTCCAGCTGCTTGAACGGATATTTCTTGAACGGCACCAGAACGCCGCATACGGCCAGCGGGCGTGCCGCAAGGGTCAGGAATACGAATATTATCAGGGCTTGGAGCAGCGAGTGGAGCAGGTTTGCCGGTATCGCCAGCATTCCAAGCAGGAAGAAGATGACAATCTGCATCAAGCTTGTGATGGCGTCGAAGAACGAAACCAAAGGCTTTCTCTCGGGGAATTCCGTATTGCCGAGCACGATGCCAACAATGTAGGCGCTCAGATAGCCGTTGCCACCAATCAAGTCAGGCAATGCGTATGATACAAGCGCTATGGCTATGAACAGCAGCAGATCGAATCCGTTGCTCTGAAAGCTGATTCTTTTCAGAAGGAACACGGCAGCGGTCGATATCACCAATCCGCCTGCTACTCCGAAGGCAATCTGAGAGAATATCTGCCATACTATGCCTCCGGCGGAAATGCCGCCGCTGAAAAGCGACAGCATCACGGCCGTGAGCATATATGACATAGGGTCATTGGAACCGCTTTCCACCTCAAGAAGAGGGGCGCTGTTGTTCTTCAGGCCC
>JAZUJU010000172.1:0-12514 GCA_045642985.1 Bacteroidaceae bacterium
GCTTGCCGATGATGGCAGTTTTGATGTCTCGGCCGCCGCAGATGACGGAGGCTGGAGCGTCAGCCTTAAACCCAAAAAGAGGGAGATGAAGAGGATGTGGTCGGACATTGTCCTGCATTTCGATTCCACCACTGGACTCGCCAAAGAAATAGAACTGCGTGAACCTTCGGGTGACAGCACCTGCATACAGTTCCGCAATGTTGTGATAAACAGAGAAATACCTTCGTTGCAATGGAACTTCTGAACAGTCTGTGCATCATAGAGTCCGAACAGATGGCCGAAGACGGTCGTGACTATGTCGTCAGACTCAACCCGGAGCACTTCATCTATAGGGCGCATTTCCCCGGCGAACCTATCACTCCCGGCGTGTGTATCCTGCAGACTGCTGTCGAGCTGCTATCGCTTGCGACAGATAGGAAACTGTCACTGGCAAGCGCCGATAATGTCAAGTTTCTGAATGTCATATCGCCGCTGGAGTCGACGTCCGTCCGATTCTCCATACGTGGAATACAGTTCGAGGACGGACTGCTCAAGGCATCGGTTACAGCCAGCGGTGACAATGTGACCTTTGCCAGAATGTCTGTACACTGCAAAGAGATAGTCTGATGATAAACAGCCAGCAACAGAAACTGAAGGACCGCGGTATCTGCGTCATCATTCCGACATACAACAATGCCGGAACGATTGTTGACGTGGTGACACGCGCCATGTGCCAGTGTTCCGATGTCTTTGTTGTCTGCGATGGCTGTACCGATCCTACCCCCGAACTTCTAATGGGCATGTCGCCTGCTCCCGAAATTGTCCTTCTGCCTGTAAACAGGGGCAAAGGCCGTGCCCTGAAAGAGGGCTTCAGGGTTGCCTTGAATGCCGGCTTTGCATACGCCATAGTACTCGATTCAGACGGACAGCACTATCCCGAGGACATACCGTTTTTCCTCGAGGCTAACATAAAATATCCCGGTGCGCTGATTGTGGGATGCCGCGAGGGCCTCGGTCAGGCCGAGCGTTCGTCAGGCAGCCGCTTCGCCAACTCGTTCAGCAATTTCTGGCTGATGTTGCAGACAGGTCACCGTCTTCATGACACACAGTCAGGCTACAGACTGTATCCGCTCAAAAAACTCCGTTTCCTGTCTCTTCTTACAGACAGGTACGAAGCCGAACTCGAACTGCTGGTCCTCTCGCTGTGGAAGGGAGTGCAGGTCAGAGAAGTGCCTGTCCGTGTCTGGTATCCGAACGCTGGGGAGCGGGTGTCGTTCTTCAGACCGGGGCGCGATTTCCTGCGAATATCACTGCTCAATACAGTCCTGTGCGTGCTGGCGCTCGTTTACGGCCTGCCGCGTTTTCTCATCAGAACATTCCTGGCACTGTTCAGGACCTATTTCTCGCTGATAGTCTTTGCTGTGACGGCGTTCTTCATACTCACTCCAGCCGCATTCGTCTATCTGACCGTCAGGAGAAAGGATCCGCTCAAAAAAGAAAAGCTGCACCGCTATGTATGTGCGCTGGCAAGGTTCGTGCAGTTCAAAATAACGCTCCCCGGCATTTCTTATTCGCAGGATGACGGAGGCGAGGACTTCGGCCGTCCCGCCATCGTAATCAGCAATCACCAGTCTCACCTTGACCTGCTGCCGATGCTGGCGCTCACTCCCAAACTGATTATCCTGACGGCCGACTGGGTATGGCATAATCCGCTCTACTGCTACATAATCCGCAATCTCGACTATCTTCCAGCATCGGACGGAATAGATGCGATACTGCCACGGCTCAGGGAGCTGGTGGCTGACGGATACAGCATCGCAGTCTATCCTGAGAGCACACGTTCGATGGACTGCAGCATAGGCCGCTTCCATCAGGGGGCATTCTATCTGGCGCAGACACTTGACATCGATATACTGCCTGTCGTCCTGTACGGGGCGGGCAGGGCACTGCCCAAGCACGGCAGGATACTCAGACGATGGACCATGCGCCTGGAAACGGACCGCAGGATTTCGCCCGAGGAGATGAGAAACATTTCTGACAGCTATGCCGGACAGGCGTCGTATATGCGCAGCTACTTAGGGAGACGCTACTCTGAAATAGCCGACAAAATTGAACAGACACTGAAATGAGCAGAACAGCGGTAATAATAGGAGGCGGCCTTGGAGGCCTGTTCACCGGGGCTATTCTGGCCAGGGAGGGACTCGACGTCACCATACTCGAGAAGAACCTGATAATCGGCGGCGGGCTGCAGAGTTTTGTCCGCTTCGGCGAGGTTTTCGATACGGGAATGCACATCATCGGAGGGATGCAGCAGAACGGAAACGTCCGTCGTATCTGCGAGTACCTCGGCATCTGGGACCGTGTCCATGTGGCCGATGTCGATCCCGCCGAAATAGATGACGTCTATTTTGCCGAAGACGGCAGAACATACCGCATATCCCAGGGCCGCGAGGCTTTCGTCGATACTCTCGCCGGATACTTCCCCGATCAGCGCAGCAATCTTGAAGCCTATGTTGATGCCATGTACCGGGTGACCGAAGAGGTCGATCTGTTCTATCTGCGTCCATCGTCGGACGATATGCGTGTGCACTCCGACGACTTCATGATGTCGGCTGATGCCTTCATTGCCAAATACATTACCGAGAGTCATCTGCAGTCGATAGTCGCGTATATGAATCCTCTGTACGGGGGACGTGGTGGCAAGACTCCGGCATACATACATTCGCTCATATCCGTCCTCTACCTGAACGGACCGAGCCGCTTTGCCGGAGGCAGCGTGCTCTTTGCCAACACACTGCGCGATTTCATCACCGGACAGGGCGGCAGGGTTATTGCCGGCGACCCTGTATCGCTGGTTCACAGCGCCGATCGACGGATAGAGTATGTGCAGACGGAGAAGGGACTGCGCTATACCGCGGACTACTACATCAGCGCCGTTCATCCCTGCACGCTGTTCGGACTTATGGACAATCCGTCCGATTTGCCCAAGCCCTACCGCCAGAGACTTCAGGAACTTCCGAATGCTTATTCCGCCTTCACGCTCAACATCCGCCTTAAACCCGATACATTCCGCTACTTCAACAGAACCGTCTATTATATGACCACCTACGACGGGATGTGGAAGTTCGGTGAGGGCGAATGGCCGCGCGGCTTCCTTTTCATGACGCCTCCCGAAATCAGTCAGGGCGAATATGCACGCAAGATGATAGTTACCGCTCCGATGCAGTGGAAGGAGGTTGAAAAGTGGGAGAATACCTCGGTCGGGCACCGCGGCGAAGAGTACGAGGCGTGGAAACGGAGCTGCGCCGACAAGCTGCTGGACTGTCTTGAAAAGGTCTGTCCCGGCTTCAGAGACTGCATAGAGGACATAAACACTGCCTCGCCGCTTACCATACGCGATTTCTATGGGGTCAAGGAGGGCTCGATGTGCGGCTTCTCGAAAGACTGCAACAACATCCTGATGTCGCAGGTCCCGGTGGTGACGAAGATCCACAACCTGTATCTTACCGGTCAGAACTGCAACCTGCACGGGTTCTGCGGTGTCGCGCTGACCGCAATATCCACATCCGAGGCGATTTTCGGACGCAACTACATTGTGAACAGAATCAACCGCTTTGACGACATCAGACCGTATCAGGGCGATGAAGTATTGGAGGCTGCCCGGCGTCTTGTCGGTTATCCCGCCTTCGTGAAGGCATTCTCGTGGGTCTTTCCCGAAAGGAGTGCCGAAAGTCTCAAGGCCAGCGTGCTTGCCGTCAGATGCCAGAAGGACTTCGACGATTTCATGTTCGCAGCGATAGAACGCATCAAGGACAGGACAATCACGGAGTACAGCTGCAGCGGACTGGAAGATATCGGCTCGGACGAGACCTGTCTGTATCTTTCGAACCATCGCGACATTGTGATGGATGCCGCCCTGCTGCTCTGTTCGCAGTATGCGGGAGGCGTGAAGATTCCGCAGGTATCGTTCGGCTCCAACCTTATGCAGAAGGGATTCGTGACCGATCTGGGCAAGATGGTCAGAATGTTCAGGGTGGAGCGCAGCGGCAGTGACCCGCGTCAGGACTACAACTTCTCCAACCATCTTTCGGACTACATCAACCACACAATACTGCAGCGCGCTGAGTCCATCTGGATTGCCCAGCGGAACGGCCGCACCAAGGACGGTTGTGACAGGACAGACAACGCCATCCTCAGAATGTTTGCCATGCACGGACCTGACAATCGGGTCGAGGCACTTTCGCGGCTGAACATTCGCCCAGTTTCGGTATCGTACGAGTGGGAGCCCTGCGATATGCTGAAGGCTCTCGAACTCTACACCGCAGACGGAGGCGTGTATGTCAAGAAGCCCGGAGAGGACATCAACAGTATCATAACCGGCATTCAGGGCTCAAAGGGCAGGACTCATATCGAGGTGTGCGCTCCGCTCACCGCAGCCGACCTGGCACCGTTCGCCGCAATGCCGGCACGCCGCTTCTTTGCCGAGGCTGCCGGTATAATTGACCGCAGGATATGTTTGGCATACCGTCTGTACCCCAACAACTACATCGCCTGCGATCTCTTGTCGGGACGCAACGAATTCTGCGCCTGCTACACTGCCGGCCAGAAAGAGGCATTCCTCAGGCATCTGGAGAGACTTGATGCTATCCCGGTTGATAATCCTGACAGGCTGCGCCGGATATTCCTGGGCATCTACGCCAATCCCGTTCACAGCCGCAAACACTTCGAGAACCGATGAAGAGAATCCTGCGGATATACGACTTCTTTGCAGCCCATCGCAAAGTGATGGCCTGCACGCTTGCCGCCCTGTCCGCACTGTTCATCTGCCTGCTGCTGACGCTGCGCTTCAGCGAGGACATCGGCGATTTCCTGCCTGCGGACGAGTCGGACAGGGAGTATTTGAGCGTGTACCGCAAGATTTCCGGTGCCGACGACATCTATATGCTATTCTCCAATCCCGACGATGTGGACAGGACCATATCCGCCATCGAACTGTTCGCCCGGATTCTTTATGACGGCGATACGGAAGGGTGGTGCTCGGGACTCACCTTCAACTTCGACTCCGACCGTCTGGGCGAGATTACGGATTTCGTCTATGACAATGTCCCGTATTTTCTCACCGCCGACGATTATGACAGGATGGACAGCCTCCTGGCAGTGCCCGGATACATTCAGTCGAGGCTGGCTGCCGACAGGGAGATGCTGATGTTCCCGTCCGGCGGTATGGTCACCGACAACATCGTCCGGGACCCGCTCGGACTCTTCGGACCTGTTCTGTCATCGTTGAGGGAGTCCTTCAGGGAGATGAATTTCAATATGTACGACGGCTACATATTCACACCAGATGACAGCCGTGCCATCGCTATGATGAGTTCGCCTTTCGGGAACAGCGAGACAGCTGGCAACACCAGGCTCCTGCGCATGATAGACGATGCAGTCTCACAGATGCAGCAGGAATATCCCGATGTCAGGGTCAGCGTAGTCGGCGGTCCCGCTATCGCAGTCGGGAACTCGTCCTGCATCAAGCGTGACAGCGTCATCGCCATATCCCTGTCGGTGATACTGGTCGCCATTATTCTGATTCTGTCGCTCAATTCCTTCCGAAACATCCTGCTGATATTCCTGTCGATAGGCTGGGGCGTGCTTGCCGCACTGGGCGGGATGGCGCTCTTCAGGGACAGTGTCTCAATCATCGTCATAGGCATTTCGAGCGTCATCATAGGCATTGCTGTCAATTATCCTCTGCATCTCATCGCCCATACTGCCCATCAGCCGGACAGGAGAAAGGCCATCGGCGAGATAGCCACTCCGCTGATGATTGGCAACATCACCACGGTAGGCGCCTTCATGGCACTCGTCCCGCTGAAATCGGTGGCGTTGAGTGACTTGGGACTCTTTGCCGCCATTCTGCTGGTCGGCACAATCCTGTTCGTACTGCTCTTCCTGCCGCACTTCATCAGTATCAGGCAGGGCCGCGGCAGGGAAAGCCGATTCTCTCAGCGGTTCTCCGGACTGCCTTCGCTGGAAAGCAGACCAGTCATCATTGCGGTCATAATTCTTACTCTGCTACTCTTCCCCTTCAGCCTCAGGACCGGCTTCAACCCGAACCTGAGCGACATAAATTATATGACCGATGCCGAACGTGCCGATCTGGACTATTTCCAGCAGTTCCTTGACAGCGATACGGCGGGCGCTTCGAACGATGTCTATGTGCTCTCATACGGTGCCGACCTGGAGCAGGCCATCGAAAGAAATGCAGCGGTGTCGGCCACTGCGGACAGCCTGCTGAAAAGCGGCGCGGTACTGAGCGTCCAGGGCGTGTCGCGCTTCCTGACCACAAGGAATGAGCAGGAGCGCCGGCTTGCGGCGTGGAACGCCTTCGTCGCCGAACACCGCGAACAACTGGTGAATGTTCTGCCCCTGGCTGCCGCAGAGCAGGGCTTCTCGGCAAACGCGTTCAGCCGCTTTGCTGACCTGACAGGCAGCGCCGGAACGCTTTCTCCGCGTGATGCATCGTACTTCGCTCCGCTCACGGAACTGGTACTCAGCCGTCACGTGGCGGCTCTCGATGACGGACGTATCTGCATAACTGACATACTCAACGTAGCGCCAGAAATGACAGCCTCTACCGAAGAACTCTTTTCGGACAGCTTCGATATAGCCGGTATGAGCGGATCGCTCACCGATG
This sequence comes from Bacteroidaceae bacterium, assembly GCA_045642985.1. Classification (GTDB taxonomy): domain Bacteria; phylum Bacteroidota; class Bacteroidia; order Bacteroidales; family Bacteroidaceae; genus Colenecus. The sequence goes on from JAZUJU010000172.1 coordinate 6,668, forward strand.
CCCTTTCGGACAACTTCAACTATATCGGCTGGGTCTGCTCCATCATAGTATTCCTGTTCCTATGGCTCTCTTTCGGGCGCATAGAGATGGCCGTTATTTCGTTCCTGCCGATGGCTGTCAGCTGGGTGTGGATTCTCGGACTGATGTCGATAGCCGGCATACGTTTCAACATCGTGAACATAATACTGGCCACATTCATCTTCGGTCAGGGCGATGACTACACAATCTTCATGACCGAAGGATGCCAGTATGAATACACCTACCGCCGTCCGATGCTGGCTTCGTACAAGAGCAGCATACTCAAGTCCGCCCTGATAATGTTCGCAGGCATCGGCACGCTGATTATCGCCCGGCATCCGGCCATGCGCTCGCTCGCGCAGGTCACAATGATAGGAATGTTCTCGGTCGTGTTGATGTCATACATCATCCCACCTGTACTGTTCCGCTGGATAACATGCCGCAGGGACGGCTCTCTACGCCGATATCCGCTTACCTTTTCCATGCTTTTCCGTGGAAACCCTTCGACTCCCGCCGCACAGGTGCGCAGCAGGTACATATACAAGGGGAGGGAGATTGTCAGGACAGTCAGCAGAAATCTGAAGGAGCGTGGAGCGGAAATTGCCGCGGGCGCCTGCAGTGAAGGAGTCTTCAGGGATGACGGCTATGGAGAACAGGCTCTGCTGCTGGCTCTGACCCATCCTGACTTGCAGGTTAGGGCCGTGGTACAGGATGAGGAACGTCTGGCTGTCGCCGTGGCATCGGCCGAGGGCCTGGTCAGCAACATTGAATTTACGATTGGCTCAGAAGAGTCAGAACCGGAAATAGTGCTATGAACGAAACTAATGACAATAAGCTGAGTCTGGAAATCAGGGAGCATCTGGGCAAATTCCTGCCGGCAGTAAACTTCGATTCCGATTTTCTGTTTTCAGAACTGGATTCGCTGGGTATCTCAACAATCCTCTTTCTGCTGTCTCAGAAATTCGACATACTGCTCGGAGCATCCGACATCACTCCGCGCAACTTCAGAAACCTGGACTCTCTGGCCGCGATGGTCTTCTCGAAAATGTCGCTCGAGAACAAAATCCTTCAGTATTCGGTCCAGACCCCGGACAAGGTCGCTGTCATCTGCGGAGGCGAGCGCCTGAGCTACTCCGAACTGTGGAATGCCATACTTGAACGTCAGGAACAGCTCAAGGCCGAAGGGCTCAAGCCTCACCGTCCGTACGTGTTCCGCGCTACGCAGGATATCTGCTTTCTGATAACCTACTGTGCCGTACACGCCATAGGCGCAGTGGCTGTCCCTCTGGAGCGTTCGGCGTCTGACGACAGTTTCGGAGCTATAAGTGACGAGGTCGCTTCTGCTCAGTTTGCCGATGACATCGCCGACACTCTCTATACTACCGGTACTACAGGAAAGTCTAAGGGGGTTATGCTGTCGCGCACATCGCTGATTTCCTGTGCGCAGAATTTCATCGAAAGTATGCAGTTCTCACAGGATCTGCTGTTCATCATCAGCGGTCCGCTCAACCATATAGCATCGCTGTTCAAGATACTGCCCGTACTGTCAGTCGGCGCCACTCTCTGCATTCTGGACGGTCTGAAGGACCTGAACGCATTCTTTGACGTGTTCAGACTGCCGTACAGCAGGTTCGCCACATTCCTGGTCCCCGCCAGTATGCGCATCATAATGCAGTTCTGCTCGCGCCAGCTCTGCTCCGTGGCTCCGAAGATCGACTTCATCGAACTCGGCGCCGCACCGGTCACAGAGGCTGATATGGGGGAGATCTGCAGGATGCTCCCGACATCACGTCTCTACAACACATACGGCGGTACTGAAATAGGCTGCGTCTGCACCTACAATTTCAATGACGGGCGGCACATTGAGGGCTGCGTGGGCCGACCGATGCCCAATTCTTCGGTCAGAATCACACCCGAAGGCAATGTAATAGTAGCAGGTAAGACGATTATGAGCGGCTATGTCGCCGATGCTGACGCTACTGCCGCAGTTCTGCGCGACGGTTGCATTCTGACATCGGATATGGGCTATATCGACGAAGATGGAATGCTTCATCTGACGGGCCGCCAGGGGGATGTCATCAATGTATCCGGCTATAAGGTAAACCCTGTCGAAGTGGAGAACGCTGCATCGTCATTCCCAGGTATAAAGGAATCGGTGTGCATTCCTGCCGAACATCCTGTTGTGGGCACTGTACTCAAACTGCTGGTCGTCTTGGCCGACGGCGCATCGCTTGACCAGCATGCTCTGGCCGAACATCTCAAGGGACAGCTCGATTCGTATAAGGTCCCGATGTGGTACGAGACGGTTCCATCAGTACGTCATACCTACAACGGCAAGGTGGACAGAAAGAGCTACAGGACAGAGTAAGACTCTTTGCCATCGTCCGGGTACAGCGTGCGTGACTCCCGTAAAAAAGACAGCGGCCGGATGATTTCCGACCGCTGTCTTTATTCCAGTATCTTTTCAGATTACTTGCCCCAGAAGAACTGAGCCATGTGATAGAGTGAACGGCGCCAGGTCAGGAACTCGTGAGCTGTACCTTCTGATACGAAGCCCATTGCATCGAAACCAGCCTCCTTCATTGTCTCAGCAGCCTTCATGATGGCATCCGGACTCTCCTTGCTGCCGCAGCTCATGAAGATCTTCTTTACCTGGTTCTTATCCTGAATCTCTGACGGAGCGTACTGACCGCCTGACAGCAGACCGTAGTATCCGAACATCTCAGGACGTGCCAGAGTGATGGAGTGAGTCTCCATACCGCCCATTGACAGACCGGCCATAGCGCGGTTGTCCTTGTTGGCGAGAGTGCGGAAGTGCTCATCAACATAAGGTACGAGTTCGTCGCAGAGGAATGTCTGGAAACCCTCGTTGCTGCCGAAACCACCGAAACCGCCTGCAGGACGCTGGCCCTGTGGACGTGCAGCCGGGGCACCTGCCGGAGCACCTGCCGGTGCTGCAGGACGTGCAGCTGGAGCACCCTGAGGAGCACCCTGTGGACGCTGGCCTGGAGCACCTGCCGGACGCGGACCCTGAGGACGTGCGCCACCGAAGCCCATACCCGGGCCGAAACCGCCGTTGGTCATACCATAGGTGCAGACTACGATGAAAGGCTTGATCTTACCCTCGGCAATCAGGTTGTCGAGAATCAGGTTAGCGTGACCCTGAGTCATCCAAGCGGTCTCATCCTCACCCCAACCATGCTGGAGGTACAGAACCGGATATCTTACATCAGCCTTGTCGCTGTAGTACATTGGCGGAGTGTAAACGAAAGCACGGCAAAGCTCATTTCTGCTCTTTGACCATACAAGAATCTGCTGTACGAAGCCGTGTGGTACGTCGCGCTCCTCGTAGAAGGCGGCATCCTTTGCAGGAATCTCAATACCGCTCTCCCAACGTGTTGAGCCGTAGTAGTTGTTAGTACCGGGATCGTTGAAAGTACCACCGTCGATAGTCAGGTGATAGTAGTGGAAACCCTCATCCAGAGGAGCTGAAGTGGTTCCCATCCAGTAGCCGTCCTCACCCTTGACGAGATCGGTGCCTCCGTGAGTGCCACCAAGACCCAGACCTACAGTAACGGACTGAGCGTTAGGAGCGCTGATGCGGAAACGGGCATAACCCTGTGAGTTGACCATCGGGTACTGCTGACCCGGCTGGTTCATTGAAGAAGGCTTGAAATCCTCCTTGATCTCAGTGTCCTGCGCTGCGCAGAAACCGGCAGTCATAAGGGCTGCGCTGAGAAGAATCGCGAATTTTTTCATATCGGTTAATTATAAAAAGGTTGTCAGAACAGTTATTACTTGAAGATGAGCTGTACGAACTGATGCAGTGAACGGCGCCAAGTGTGCCACTCGTGAGCGGTCTCCGGTGAAATGTATCCGTAGGCGTTGATGCCGATCTTCTTCAGATTCTCGGCTGCTTCCATAACACCCATATTCTCCTTGCCGCCGCAGCTCATGAACAGAACCTTGTTGGTCTTCTTGAAATCTTCGTTGTTCTCAAGTTCGCCGGTGTTGAATGTGCCGCCGCTGAACATGCCTACGTATGCGAATGTGGTAGGATTGGCAAGAGTTACAGAGTGAGTGGTCATACCGCCCATTGAAAGACCTGCCATTGCACGGTGCTGAGGATCAGCGATGACACGATAGTTCTTCTCAACCATCGGGATGATGTCCTTGAGCAGTACATCCTGGAATGCGCCGCCCATACCGAAACCGCCAAAACCGCCCATTCTGCGTCCGCCCTGGCCCTGAGGAGCTGCTGCGGGAGCTGCAGGCTGTGCTGCGCGAGCGTCCAGACAGTCAATCACGACGATGAACGGAACAGCCTTGCCGTCAGCGATAAGGTTGTCCATAATCTGGCCGGTGTGACCCTGCTCTGCCCAGCCGTGCTCGTTCTCGCCCATACCGTGCATCAGATACAGTACCGGGAACTTCTTGGTGGTGTTGGTATAATACTCGTTCGGGAAATAGATGTAGCAGTGACGCATGTTCTCACAGACTGATGACCAGTAGAACACTTCGTTTACAGAACCCTGCGGAACGTTCTTTACCTGCCAGAAGTCCTGATCGGTTGACGGAACCTCGATACCGCTGCCCCAACGGCTTGCACCATAGTAGTACAGGCTTCCGGGATCCGGAACGCTGGCACCGTCAATGTTGAGCTGATAGTAGTGGAAACCCTCGTCCTGAGGAGCTGAGGTGCCGGTCCAAACGCCATTCTCGTCCTTTGACATTGAATATATCTTGCCGTCTATGTCAAGTCCTACAGCTGTAGCGTTGGGCGCTGAAATCTGGGCGCGGACCATACGCTGTGAGTTTACCATAGGATACTGGTGGTTAGCCTGATTGTTCGCTGCGGGCTTGAAGTCCTCGGTTACATTCTCGGTTACTGAAGGCACGGTGGGGTTGCCCTGACCGCGGCCGCCGAACTGCGCATAAGCTGCTGACACTGTGGCAAGAGCCATAATTGAAAGGATGATTTTCTTCATAAGGTTCTGTTGTTTGTTAATTGGTTAATTCGTATTTGAAAGACAAACATACAACTTTTTCAAAACCCGCCCAAGTGGACCGGCAAAAAAAGGAGCACCAAATCCTATCCTTTTGCAGTTTGGAGAGCCAACTGAAAAACCGATGCACAGATGCGGAGAAAAGCGCATCGGCACCGGCGGTACGGATAACGGCATTTCTTTTCAGCCTTGGCAGGAACGGTGTCAAGACAGCGGAGTGCTTAGAGCGCGCTTATTTCTTCAATTGAGAGACCTGTGCACTGGCTTATCAGCTCAATGTCTGCTCCAGCCTGCTTAAATTTTCTGGCCATTCCTATCTTTTCTTCCGCACGACCCTCTGCACGACCTTCCGCAAGAACTTGGGCACGGGCTTCAGCGCGGCCTTCGCGAACGGCGTGCACAACAGGGACTGTCCCCGCTGTGCAAGGACGAGGCTCAGTCCTCCAGTATTCCGGCCTGGCGGAATGAGTCAAGGGTCATATCGACATCGGCACCGGCCGTGGCGGCATCGACCGCATACTCCTTCTGAAGGGCGGCAATGAGCGCTTCCCTGTCGGCTCCTTTCTCAAGTTCCTTGTAGATGACAACGGCGGTCTCGTTCAGGATGACCGCACCTTCGAATGTGCGCACGTTTTCGCCGGTAGGCATCACCACGTTCATTCCCGGTACCTCGCGCAGCAGAAAATCTTTCTTTATTTTCATTTCAGAGTTGATTTTTCGTTGGAATAATACTTTTGCCAGAAATCGCACACCGACACGTCGCAGCGATTCTCTATGCTGTGACGGCCGTGCTGCACCGGACAGTAATGGCACTTGGTGTTAA
>JAZUJU010000173.1:0-1779 GCA_045642985.1 Bacteroidaceae bacterium
TAACTTCCGATTCAAACGGCAAGGTTTGGATTGGAGATGACAAGAACAAGACAAACGGCCAGTTCGAACAAGGGGAGCAGGTGGTGATACACGCTGCCCCGAATGACAATTTCAGATTCTTTAGGTGGAATGACAATAACAGGGAATCCGGCAGAACGATTACTGTCGGTGCAACTGATGTCACATATTCTGCAAGTTTCATCTCCTCTGATTTGATTCCAGGCTTATTCACAGTCGATTCGGATGGAAAGCAGGTGTTCTTCTCCAAGGGAAACCTCTACTATAATGGTACCACATTCAACTTCGAAGCCAATCAGTATGACACAACGCCATCGAGCAATGGCAGTCGTGTTGAGAATCATATCTCCCATTTTATGTGGTGCAATACGCCTGAAAAGGCTACGGCATTGAAGTATGACAATAGCTGGAATGGAGAAACGCCATTCTTTGAAGAAAAGGATTTCACGGTCAACGGTTATAGTGGTTGGAGAGTCCTCACCGGAAACAGCGACGGAGAGTGGAACTATCTTTTGAACATCCGCAATACGGCATATAGTGATAATCGTCGTTACGCAGCGGTCAAAGTGAACGGTATGGCAGGTCTTCTGATTTTCCCTGATGATTTCTCATCATGGCCTTCCGGGGCAGGTGATGAGCCTCAAACTTTCAATACAATTAGCGAGAATTGGAATGGCAGGAATTATACAGTCGAGCAGTTCACTGTTCTTCAGAATAACGGATGCGTCTTTCTCCCTGCTGCCGGCTGTCACAATGACTACGCTGGCGATGATACGAGCGTCATTAACGTAGGCCGCTGCTTCTACTGGTCCGCATCTTCGTGCGGCACCGAGAAAGCCTATGATTTGTTCTTAAGCGAAATCATGGTCTTCACGACCTCCTTCGATTGGCGGAGTTGGGCCCAGTCTGTTCGTCTCGTCACACAGAAGTGAAATAACGCTTCCTAAGCGAACATATCAAAGGCACGTCAGCAGGTGGCGTGCCTTTTTTGCGCCTATACACATCTGCCCGAATATGGGTGCAAAAATGGCGTTTTCTCAAATTCCCATGTAGAAAACGCCAGTTCAAATAATAGATTTGCTAAGTGATAGAATATATCATAGATTTACCTCTGCCTTGAAAAAATCTGACAATCTGTTGACTGCGTCAATTCTTGTCGGCATAATCACATCGGCATAGTTCTGGGTTGTCTGAATATCCTTGTGACCAAGCAACTTGCAGACGGTGTACAAGTCACCACCTGCGGCTATGGCGCTTGTAGCAAAGGTGTGTCGAGACACATGGAAACTTACAGTCTTGTTTATGGCGACAGATTCTGGCATCTTCTTCAGCAGTACATTCGTCTGGCAGAGTGAAGTCAATCCAGCAAAGACCTTCTGGCTTGCAGCATTATTGCCTCTTTCTGGAAGCCAAGACAACGCAATGGCACTCAATGGAACACGAATAGAGCGTTTGGTCTTCCGCATCGAGTCGATTACAATCTCTTGTCCTAACGAGGTGTGCTGGATGTTACCCCACATAAGGGAAGCGACATCGCTATATCTCAGACCTGTGAAACAAGCGAACATGAAGGCTTGCTTTGCCAGTTGGTTCTTTGTTTCAGCCGATGCCATCAACTCAAGTTCTTCCTTGGTCAGATAGTCGCGAGACGTAGGAACCTCGGCTATCTTCTCTTTGGCATTCAACGAATAGAAGGGATTGGCATTCAGGACTCCAGACTGCACGGCATCATTGAGAATCTTCGTCAGTTGATGCTGATAG
>JAZUJU010000174.1:0-13436 GCA_045642985.1 Bacteroidaceae bacterium
CCATCCGACTTCTGTCTGCTCCTTTGACTGGGGAGCATCAAAGCCTTCCTGGAATACAGGAGTCTGTGCGCTTGCCATACAGGTAACAGCGGTAAGTCCTAAACCAAGTAGTACTTTTTTTACCATAGCAAATTGTTTAAAGTTTAATAAATAGAGTTAGTTAGATTTTTTTTCAATTATTTGGCGAACATAAACATTTATTAAACAATTACCAAATAAAATATGTCTTTTAACTCGGGCATTTTCCGGGCAGCAACAGCATCTGTAAACTTTCTTTCATTGGGGCATCACTTCATAGCTACCGCCATCTGGCTTCCCGCTAAGATTTCCTATACATTCCGGTCTATTGGCAGTCATAATAAATCAAATGAAAATAATATTCCCAACATTAATTTTACCGACGCGTACCCCCAATCAGGTCGCAGCTTATCGGTTTCTCCCCTGGCAGAAAGATTTAGTAATAGAATAATTGGAACATTTCAAAACCGTTTCTAATTTTGCGGAACAAAGAAACAAGAACAATATGAATCCATCAGTAAGTATCATAATGGGCAGCACATCCGACCTGCCCGTAATGGAGAAAGCGGCCGCTTTTCTGAATGACATACAGATTCCGTTCGAAATGAACGCCTTGTCAGCTCACCGCACCCCCGACGCTGTGTCGCAATTCGCCCAGGGGGCTGCCGGACGCGGAGTAAAGGTAATCATCGCCGGTGCAGGAATGGCTGCAGCGCTTCCGGGCGTAATTGCCGCCGAAACAACGCTGCCGGTAATCGGAGTTCCAATCAAGGGGATGCTTGACGGTCTTGACGCACTTCTTTCAATCGTCCAGATGCCTCCTGGCATACCTGTTGCCACAATGGGAGTTAACGGCGCTCAGAACGCCGCCATACTTGCCGCCGAAATGCTCGCTCTCGGCGATGCTGCAATAGCAGAGCGTCTTGCTGCCTACAAGAAGGGTCTGAAGACCAAAATTGAAAAAGCCAACGCCGAGCTTGCCGAGGTCAGATATCAGTTCAAGACGAACTGACACTCCCCGCTTAAATAACCGGCTCTGAATGCTGTCAGTGCCATAATTCTGATACTATGAAAACAAATACAATAATAAAGAAGGTTGTACGTATTGTCCTGTGGTTCTACATCGCAGCATTTCTTATTGCCCTGCTCCATTTCGGACGCAGAATTCTGGTCGCGGAACGTTTTGTCATTCCCAGCGCATCAATGTCGCCGACACTCAATCCCGGAGACCGCGTGTGGGTGAACAAGCTGCTGTTCGGTCCCCGCATCTACACCAGTCTTGACTTTTCGCGTGGAGAGCCTCTTAAAAGTTTCCGTCTGCCAGGAATCAGAAAAATCCGCCCGGGCGACATCGTGATATTCAATTTTCCTTTGGGATACAACGACTGGAGCCGAATTGAGTTCAGAATAAACTATGTATACTGCAAACGGGTTGCGGGCTGTCCCGGTGACGTGATAAGCATTGTGGAGGGAGTGCCGCACAACGCGAATTACGACAGGACTATCGGCATTACGGAAAAGCAGGCTGAACTTATGGCAATCGATGACGGGGAATTGGACAGGAGTCTCAGACTTAACAGCATTCCCCTGTCCCTGCCGGAATGGAATGTCCGGAATCTCGGACCGCTGACAGTCCCTGTCAGAGGATGGAATGTCGCTATGACACCTTTCAATGCCGAACTGTATCGGTTGGCCATTGAGTATGAGACCGGACAGGAACTGTATGTAAGCAGCAACGGAATGGTCTTTCTGGACGGTCAGCCGCTGGCAGAATACACATTCAGCTCCGACTGGTATTTTGTGCTCGGTGACAATTCAACCGATTCGCAGGACAGCCGCTACTGGGGGTTCCTGCCCGAAGAGTTCATTGTCGGAATAGTAGCTGCAGGGAAATAGTGTTCAGGCCTTCCCGTCAGATTCAATCAGTGCAAGCAGGCGGCCAACAGCCTCCGCCTCGGGGATATTCTTCTCTATGCACTCCTTTCCGCGGTACAGACTGATGCGGCCGCGTCCGGCTCCGACATATCCGTAATCGGCATCGGCCATTTCGCCCGGGCCGTTCACAATGCAGCCCATAATGGCAATCTTCAGGCCCTTGAGATGTCCGGTTGCCGACTTGATTCTTGCAATCGTTTCCTCAAGGTTATAGAGCGTACGACCGCAGCCAGGACAGGAGATGTACTCGGTACGTGTGAATCTGACACGCGCTGCCTGGAGAATTGCTTCGGCAGTATCGTCACAGACAGCCTGACTGACAACAGGATTACGGTTCGTGAGCTTGAGTTCGTGAGCAAGGCCGTCAATCAGCAGAGCTCCTGCATCCATAGCAGCCTTCAGTTGGAAATCGGCGACATTGTCTTCGTCGTACTCCAATGTGATGGTGTCATCCGAAATAGCATCCCTGGCAGCGGCACGCACATCCGCGCTACTTGGGGCATAGGCCACCAGCTTGCGGGCCACGGGAATCTCCTTTTCAGGCGCCTCGGACAGTGAGACCCGCACTGTGTCACCAATACCCTCGGCCAGAAGCGCGCCAATGCCGACGGCACTCTTGATACGGCCGTCCTCGCCTTCGCCGGCCTCGGTCACTCCAAGATGAATGGGGAAAGCCATACCCTCATCGTCCATGCACTTTACAAGCAGCCTGACAGTCCGGACCATTACCACCGTGTTGCTGGCCTTGATTGAGATGACCACGTCGTTGAAGTTTTCCTGCACGCATATACGCAGGAACTCCATACAACTTTCGACCATTCCCTCGGGAGTGTTGCCAATACGGCTCATTATCCTGTCCGAAAGCGAGCCGTGATTGACTCCGATTCTGATTGCGGTGGAATGCTGCCTGCATATATTGAGGAAGGGGACGAAACGGTCTCTCAGTTTTTGAAGTTCGGCGGCATACTCCTGATCGCTGTATTCCAGATGCTGGAAACGCCGCGCCGGATCGACATAGTTTCCGGGATTGATGCGGACCTTTTCGACATTGCAAGCGGCAATGTCAGCCACATCAGGATTGAAGTGGACATCAGCAACCAACGGAGTGTCGTAACCGCGTTCTCTCAGTCTGGCGCGTATTACGCCGATGTTCTCGGCCTCACGGGGTCCCTGCGTTGTCAGACGGACAATCTCGCCGCCTGCCTCGATTATACGGATGGCCTGTCCGACACAGGCATCGGTATCCATAGTCGGCGACGTTGTCATGGACTGAACGCGAATAGGGTTATCGCCGCCGAGCGGAACACCGCCCACATTCACCACACTGCTTTTTCTACGAATATACATATCAGGTTCATTTGCGGAGGCGACTGACCGGAATGCCTAATTGGTCGCGGTACTTGGCGACAGTACGCCGGGCCACCTCATATCCTTGTTTTCTCAATATCTCCGAAAGCGCGTCATCGGTCAGAGGCGCTGACTTAGGCTCCGATTCAACCGCTTCTCTTATGATACGATGTATCTCACGGACAGATACTTCAACTCCGTCCGAATTTACAATTCCATCGGTGAACAGTTCCTTCAGCGAGACGATTCCGAAATCGGTCTCGGCGTATTTTCCGCTGGTGGCACGCGAGATGGTCGAAATATCCAGTCCTGTCCTCTGAGCCACATCCTTCAGAATCATCGGTCGGAGTCTGCTGTCATCGCCGGTCAGGAAGTACTCCTGCTGCATGTCGATTATCGCTCCCATCGTACGGGTCAGGGTCTGTTCGCGCTGGCGGACAGCGTCAATGAATCCTCTGGCCGCATCAATCTTTCTGCGTATGAACAGAGCCTCCTGCCTGACGCTGCTGTCAGTGCTGTCCGCACGGGCGTTCAGCGTATCGTAGAAACTCTTGCTGACACGCAGTTCAGGAACCTTAGGTCTGTTGAGCGAAAACTGTACTGTTCCATCGTACGATTCCACGATGAAATCGGGAATAACAGTATGGCTGCCCTGCCTGTCCGACTCCCCAAGCGCGCATCCGGGACGCGGATTCAGATGACTTATCAGATTCAGAGCGGCATCGAGTTCACCGTCTGTCATATTGAGTCTGGCTGCAATTCTGTCACGGCGCAGATTCTTGAAATCATCGAAACATTCACCGATGATTCTTTTGGCAAGAACGCAGGTATCGTTCTCCTCCTTGCGATTCAGCTGCAGCAAAAGGCACTCCTGCAGGTCGCGGGCGCCTATACCGGCCGGGTCAAACTGCTGAATGACGTCAAGAACACGTTCCACATCGGGTATGTCCGCGTCAATGAACAGGTTGACCGCAATCTCTGTCGAAACGGAGTCAAGCGATTTTGTCAGGAAACCGTTGTCGTCAAGCGAACCTATCAGATATTCGGCAATCTGCCGGTCTGTTCCGGACAGTTCCTGCTCGTTCAGCTGCTGTATCAATACATCGTAAAACGAGTATGCATCCGAGAATGGAATCTCAGCGGCCTGTGCCGATGCAGACCTGCCCGCCGCCGGATCGCGATAATAGTCAGGCATATCATCATCCGAGATGAAATCGGCATCACGGTCATCGCGACCGGACTGCTCACCCCATTCATCAGCTTCTGTGTCGGACACATCTTCCGAATCGGCGTCAGCATCGTCATACCCGTCCTTTTCCTCAAGTGCAGGATTGTCCAGAAGTTCATCCTTCACCCTCTCCTCAAGCTCCAGGGCAGAGAGTTCCAGCAACTTGACCTCGAGCACCTGCTGGGGAGAAAGCGTCTGGGTCTGAGTCTGGACCTGAGTCTGGACCTGCCACTGTGAGTTGGAGTTGAAATCAGATGACATATAAAATAAAAAAAGCAGCGAGAACTCCGATAACGAATAATTGCTAAATTTGCACTCGCTTTCGCGGAAGTCCGCTTTCCGTTTCAAAAATACGCATTTTTTGAATAACGGCAGACTCCGAAGGCCAATACACGATTTATGATACTCGATTTAATCAAAGTAGTCGGCTGTCTCGCACTCCTCATGTTCGGTATGAAAACGATGAGTGAGGGACTTCAGAAGTTTGCCGGTGGCTCGCTGAGAAAGATTTTAGGTGCTATGACCAACAACAGGGTTGCCGGTGTGGCTACCGGAGCTTTGGTTACAGCAGCCATCCAGTCATCAACTGCCACTACACTGATGACCGTCAGCTTTGTCAACGCCGGTCTCCTTTCACTTCTGCAGGCGATTTCAGTTATTATGGGAGCCAACATAGGCACCACTTTCACCGCCTGGATTATGGCAGTCTTCGGATTCTCGATGGATTTGTCACAACTCTCGTGGCTGCTGTTCGCCTGTGCCATCCCATTCATATTCTCCAGCAGCAGCGGACGCAAGTCATTCGGCGAGTTCCTGTTCGGATTCGCTTTCATGTTCCTAGGACTCATAACGCTCAGGACCCATGCCACCGAGATGAATCTTCAGGACAATGCTGCTGTAGTGAACTTCTTCATAGCCACCGGCAACTGGGGTTTCCTGTCAATACTGCTGTATGTCGTGATAGGAGGACTGCTCACTCTGTGCGTCCAGTCTTCGGCTGCCATCATGGCCATCACAATGATACTTTGCGGCACTGGCGTGCTTCCGATCTATCAGGGCATCGCACTGGTGATGGGCGAGAACATCGGCACAACCCTGACATCGAACATTGCAGCGCTGTCAGCAAACACGCAGGCCCGTCGGGCAGCTCTGGCGCACCTGCTCTTCAACATCTTCGGAGTCATCTGGGTTCTGATTCTGTTCAAGCCTTTCGTCAGGTTTGTCTGCGGGCTGTGGGACATAAATCCCGACGCCAACCCTGACGCATCACAGATTGAGCAGATAAGCACCCGTCTCACATATGTGCTCGCCACATTCCACACATCATTCAATCTCATCAACACCACATTCCTGATATGGTTCACCAAAACCATCGAGAAGGTAGTCTGCAGCGTAATCAAGCCTAAGGAAGAAGATGATGAATTCCGTCTGCGCTATATTCCTGAGGGTATGATGTCAACATCCGAGCTGTCATTGCTCGAAGCGCAGAAAGAAATCAACCTTTACGCCGAACGCACCCACAGGATGTACGGATTCATATCAACGCTGCTGCATCTCAAAGAGGAGAACGAATTCACCAAGCTTTTCTCACGCATTGAAAAATACGAGAGTATCAGCGACAGGATGGAGATGGAAATCGCCAACTACCTGTCGAAGGTTTCCGAAGGACGACTCAGCGCCGAAGGCAAGCTCAAGATTCAGGCAATGCTGCGCGAAATCTCCGAGCTCGAAAGCATTTGTGACAGTTGCTACAATCTGGCACGTACCCTGAACCGCAAGTTCAAGGGAGAAGAAGATTTCACAGAAAGCCAGTACGGTCATATTGAACATATTATGGGACTGGTGGACGATCACCTCAATATGATGATAGCCTATCTGAAAGATGGTGTCCACGGAATCGACCCGAACAACATTCTTAACAAGGAGGCTGAAATCAACCATTACCGTTCGCAGCTCAGAGATATGAACGTACGCGATGTGAACGACCACAAGTATCCGTATCAGATAGGAGTGTATTACATAGATCTGGTTGGCGATTTCGAAAAGATTGGAGACTATGTAATCAATGTGTACGAAGCGCGGAGTGGACAGAAAATCCCATCCTGAAACATCTGAATCATTACAATTAACCTATTAATAAAGAAATGAAAAAGAATCTTGTAATCATTTGTGCAATGGCTGCCCTTGTAATGGCATCATGCAGCCAGAAGCCTTCAAAGCCGGTCTTCAACAATCAGATGGACTCTCTGTCCTATTGCTTCGGACTGGCCAGAACCAACGGCTTTCCCGAGTATCTTGTAAACCAGATGGAGGTTGACACCGCCTATATGGATCAGTTCGTGAAGGGTTTCATGCAGGGTGCTGCCATGAGCCTTGACGATCCCGCAAAGAAGGCATACATGGCCGGTCTTGAAATCGGAAGTTCAGAAGTCGGCAACATGATGCTTCAGATCAACCAGCAGCTGTTCGGCGAGGATAGCGATGTCAAGTTCAACAAGGACAACTACATCAGCGGTTTCCTTGCAGGCGCAGCTAAAGACTACAGCCTGATGGATGTAAACAGAGCCGGTGACATTACCGACAGCCTCATCAGCATCATCACCACCCAGATTAACGAGGAGAAGTACAGTGCCAACAAGATTGCAGGCGAAGAATTCCTTGCTGCAAAAGCAAAGGAGGCTAACGTCATCGCACTTGAGAGCGGCATTCTCTACGAGGTAATCAAGGAGGGTAACGGTGCCGTTCCGACCGAAGACAACACTGTAAATGTAAAATACACCGGCACACTGATTGACGGTACCGAGTTTGACAGCAGCGAGGAGGGCATCGAGTTCCCGGTTCTCGGCGTCATCAAGGGCTGGCAGGAGATTCTCCAGATCATGCCTGTAGGTTCAGAGTGGAAGGTTTACATTCCATCAGAGCTTGCATACGGCGAAGCCGGAGCCAGCACTATCGATCCGTATTCAGTTCTCGTATTCGATATGGAGCTCCTTGACATTGTAAAGTAACAATCGTCACGGACAATCAAAAAAAAGGTGCTGCATTAGGCAGTACCTTTTTTTTTACTACATTTGCGTAAACAATTTCAGATTATGGCAGGCAAAAAATCTCCGGCAGCAGCCGATGTTAATATGGACTCGCTCGACAGAATGATTCTGTCAATCATTTCACAGAACGCACGCATTCCTTTCCGCGATGTCGCTGTCCAGTGCGGAGTGTCGCGCGCAGCTGTGCATCAGCGCGTCCAGAAACTGTTTGACGACGGCGTCATCACCGGTTCAGGATATCACGTAAACCCTAAGAGCATCGGATACAGCACCTGCACATTCGTCGGTCTGTCTCTTGAAAAAGGTTCCATGTACCGTCAGGTTGTCGAGCAGCTGAATCAGATTCCCGAAGTTGTCGAGAGCCACTTCACAACCGGTCGTTACGGCATGATAATCAAGCTTTACGCAAAGGACAACAGCCATCTGATGGAACTGATAAACAACCAGATTCAGGAAATTCAGGGCGTGACGTCGACCGAAACTCTGATTTCTCTCGACCAGGGTTTCAAGAAAGAAGTTCCTATCTGCACCGAGAACTAGTCTTATGGGAAACGGCACAAAGAAAAGCATATTCGAAGAATCTCTCCGCCTGTATGACGGGGAGTTCTCTTTTTCAGACAGGACAAGACCGGTCATCGCGATAACCGGTAACTTCCGCAACGGAGACTGTACTCTGGCAGAACCCTATTACAGTTCACTTCTCGCCGCCGGAGCCGTTCCGATTATTCTGCCTCCGTTCGAGGACATCCAGGGCATTGACCTGATACTCAGCAGGACAGACGGCATTCTGCTGTCAGGAGGCGCTGACATCGATCCTGAATATATGGACGAAAGTCCTCTGGATTGTATCTCCATCAATCCCAAACGCGACTTTCCCGAAATGGCACTGATAAGGCTTGCATATGCACGAAGGATTCCGATGCTGGGAATCTGCCGGGGAATCCAGATGCTTGCCGCAGCATTGGGAGGCGAACTGTACCAGGACATCTGCAGTCAGCATGAAGGCGGATGCATTAATCACAGTCAGGACACAGAACGGCACGAGAGTTCGCATACCGTTCAAGTGAAAAAGGACACATTGCTACACTCACTTCTGCAGGAGGAGACAGTGCCTGTGAACTCATTTCACCATCAGGCGGTCAAGAAAGTCCCGGAAGGGTTCCGGATTTCGGCGCAGGCTCCTGACGGCATCATCGAAGCGATGGAACACTGTCGTTTCCGCTCAATTCTCGGTGTCCAGTGGCATCCGGAATGTATGCATCCGGCAGGAGACGACAGAATGATGCCAATTTTCAACTGGTTGGTATCCGAGGCACGTTCGTATGGAAAAGCCAAAGAGATACACTCCACAGGCATCGTGCTGGACAGTCACTGCGATACGCCGATGTTCTTTGACCGTGGTGCTCATTTCAACATAGAAAACGAAGCTGTCAGAGTAGAATATGACTATGTCGGCGAAACGTCACCAGACGGATCTCCAACATTTATGTACACCCCTCTCGTCAGCCTGCGGAAGATGGAGTGTTCACTTCAGGATGCCTGTTTCATGGTCGCATACCTTAAACAGGGAGCCCGCGATGACGAATCGCTCATAGCAGCCACGAAAAAGGCCGACCGTCTGCTGTCGCTTATCGAAGAGCGGATTTCGCAATGCGCTCCCGCAGTCTCTCTGGCCAGGACGCCCGAAGAGATTATGGAGAACCGGAAGTCCGGCCGGAAGTCGGTGGTTCTCGGTATTGAAAACGGATATGCCATCGGAAAGGATCTCAACAACATTCGCAGATTTGCCGAACGCGGAGTAGCCTACATCACCCTATGTCATAACGGAGATAACGACCTATGCGATTCTGCAAAAGGCAACAACGAACACAACGGACTGTCCGAACTGGGAAAGAGCGCCGTCTGCCTGATGAACCGATATGGTATTATGGCTGACCTGTCACACGCATCCGAGAAGAGTTTCTATGACACAGTGGGATTGAGTGCGTCGCCTGTCATCTGCTCACACTCATCGGCCCGCAGTCTCTGCAATCACCCCAGGAATCTGACAGACGATCAAATGAGGAAACTGGCTGAAACAGGAGGTGTGGCACAGGTTTGCCTTTACAGCGGTTTCCTGAAAAAAGATGGTGAGGCTGACATCACAGATGCAGTCAGGCACATAATGTACATGATTGGCATAATGGGTATCGACCACGTGGGGATTGGGACAGATTTTGACGGAGGAGGAGGAATTGTCGGACTTGAAGACTCGTCAGCTCTTCTGAATCTCACCCGCAGACTGCTGGCCGAAGGTCTCGGTCAGGCTGAACTGCATAAGATATGGGGTGAGAATTTCCTGAACTGCTGGAAGCGTATAAGAACAGGTCGGATTCAGGACTGATTATTCTGCGGTCTTGTTCCTGTAACTTTGACGTCTTTCCTTGCGATCCTGCTTGCGCTGCAGTTTATGGGCCTTATCCTGCGCGATTTTCTCGTCACGCTCGATATTCTTGGATTCCCGCTTTTTCTGTTCTGTAGTCGAAGCGGTCTTGGCTTCTTCGGGCTTCTGCCTGTACAAAGGTGTGCTGTACACATCCCATGGTTCAACCTCGTGATCCCAATTCGCCTTCAGTTCGAATGTCTTGTTAAGATAGAACACTTCTTCGGGACGGATTCCGTTTTCAAAATCGCCGGTATCCCAAATGCCGTTCCCGTTCACATCATCGAACAGCCTCAGGAAATACTTGCCGGGCCTGAGGAAATAGAATATCGTAGAACCGTCCACAAGACCGGCTGAACGGACAACATCGTCCTTTCCTGTAAACAGTTCTGCAATATACGTTGGTTTGGGACTTTGGACATTGACGACAAAGGTGCTGTATTTGTCCAGCTTCGTGATCGAAATTTCAGAGGATGATCTTTTATTCTTAAGTCCGTATATTCCCTCTATTCCGGCAGAGTCAACTTCTATGGTGTACTTCTCTTCGGGTCTCCATTCGGCATACAGATGGAACAGTTTCGCATCACACGAATCTGCGAGCAGAACCATCTGCATAGGTTCGAGAATGGAATCTACTTTATGATAAACGTGAATTACCGAATCCGGCACAAAAGGACGGACAGGTTCCTTGAAACTGATGGAAACGACATGATTGATATCCATCTCTCCTACAGCATCGACTGTCATTGACAGGAATTTCTGTTTAGGTTCTAAAAGCTTTGCAATGGCTATGGTATCGTTGTTGCGTTCCAGCTTCTTGATCTGCTTTTCCAGTTCCTCTGCTTCTCTTTGAGCAGCCTTTTCTGCGTCCTTAAGCACCTGCGCCCTCAGCTTGGCAGGTACCAAGGCAAAAGTATCCGTCTTCTGATACGTCACTCCTGCTGAATCAACCGTCGGATATTGTACCGAAAGGCGCAGAGTGTCCCTGTAATACAAAGTGGAGTCAGACATCCAGTACACCAACGTATCATTTGTCCTGTTACGGTCCACGATAAATGCGTCCTTCTCATCAAAATTCAGTCCTCTGACTATTGGAAGCGTATCCATCGGAATGGCTAAAGTCATCTCGAACTTCTCGTGCGTCTTGCGCTGACGGCTCGAAACATACTGGCTTACGGGCTTCTCCCTAAAAGCAAGCAGTACGATGTCATCGGGTAGGAATCTGGTGTATGGAACGGTCAGGACCGTGTCTATCTTGTCCTCGCCCGCCCATATCGTATCATTTCTGACAGCAGCGACTGCAGATGGTGAAATATCCAGTTCCGACCAGGCTATCATTTCGCTGCGCTGCGAAAAGTAGTAGTTCTGGTCCATGTCCTGAAGCGCATAAATGCGATAATGCCTGTCAGAAAGACCACGCAGTACAAAATGTCCGTTGGCATCTGTGCGGGCGACACGTTCCAACGGTCTTGTAGTAAACGAAGTATCACAGGTATCACTGTACACGCCTACCATAATTCCCTTGACAGGTTCCAGGTTGGAGGCATCCAGCACATAACCCGAAACCTCCATCGTATCAAGCCTGTCACCGGTGGCGAAACTGAAACAGAAGTCTCCGAGCGGATTTCCCTCGTTGTTATCCACGATGGCATCTGCAAAATCAACTGAGTAGGTAGTATTTGCCTGCAGCGTATCCTTCAGTTTGATGACGATCTTCTTTCCCATAACCTGAATGTCAGCCTGTTCCTTCATCGGAGGTGACACAATCACCTTTTCGGCCGCATTCTCTATCTGAATCAGCTCGTCAAATTCAAGGGTGATGGTTTTCGCTTTAACATTTGTGGCATTGCGGGCGGGAGAACTGCCCTTGAAAACCGGCGGATCGTCATCATATCTTCCACCGTCAGGCGTACCGATACTGGCACATCCGGCACAAAATGCTGCGACCAGAGACATGGCCGCAGCATATTTCAGTATGGTCCTCCCTAAAAGCAGCATCAATCAGCCTTTGAACTTCTTGAAAATGACACAAGCATCGTGTCCGCCGAAGCCGAATGTATTTGACATTGCAGTATTGACAACACGTTTTTTAGCCTTGTTGAACGTGAAGTCCATACCGTAATCTATGTTCTCGTCTTCGTCACCGTCCTCGTGGTTAATGGTCGGAGGAACAGTGTCATGATAAACGGAAAGCACACTTATCACACCCTCGACCGCACCGGCAGCGCCAAGCAGATGTCCGGTCATTGACTTGGTCGAACTCAGGCTCATACTGTATGCATGATCCCCGAATACGTCCTTGATGGCCTTGCATTCAGTTATGTCGCCGACAGGTGTCGATGTTCCATGAAGATTGAGATAGTCAATTTCCTCAGGCTTCATTCCAGCATCGTCAAGGGCATTGCGCATTACCAGTGCGGCTCCCTTTCCGTCAGGATCAGGCGCAGTCATGTGGAAAGCATCGTCAGCCAGGCCCCAGCCTGCAAACTCTGCATAGATACGCGCACCGCGTGCAACGGCATGTTCGTATTCCTCAAGGACAAGCGCAGCAGCACCTTCTCCAAGTACGAAGCCGTCGCGGCTTGCACTTAACGGACGGGATGCCGTTTGCGGAGAATCATTGCGCATGGACAATGCGCGCATTACGCCGAAACCGGTTATGCCAATGTCAGTAACGGCAGCCTCGGAACCGACACCTATCATAATGTCAGCCTTGCCGAGCCTGATCATGTTTACAGCATCGATGATTGCATTCGTACCCGAAGCGCAAGCAGATGCTGTAACATAATTGGGGCCTCTGAATCCATTCATTATGGCAATATAGCCGGCTCCCATATTGGAAATAATCTGGGGAATGAAGAAAGGAGTGACCTTAAGTTCCTGACCGGCCTGTTTCTGTACGTACATCGTCTCGATGTTGTCATCGAACGATTTGATACCGCACATACCCACACCGAGAACCACACCTATGCGATCCAGGTTCTCCTTTTCCTTGTCGAAAGCCGAATCCTCGATGGCATTCATCGAAGCAGCAATGGCAAAATGGGCAACCAGGTCCATTTTGCGTGCCTCCTTGCGGTCGATGTATTTCGTAATGTCAAAATCCTTGACCTCGCAAGCAAACTTGACACGGGTGTTGATTGCCTCAATATCGTAACGAGTGATGGGAGCAGCACCGCTTACTCCCTTCACTATGTTATCCCAAAATTCAGGAATATCATTTCCAAGCGGCGTAACGGCACCAAGTCCCGTCACGACGACTCTTTTCAACTCCATACAGAGGATTACTTCTCAGCTACAGCCTTCTCGATATACTCGATAGCGTCGCCTACAGTGGTGATGTTCTCTGCCTTATCGTCAGGAATTGAAATGCCGAATTCCTTCTCGAACTCCATAATCATCTCTACTGTATCCAGTGAATCAGCGCCAAGATCGTTAG
>JAZUJU010000175.1:0-13075 GCA_045642985.1 Bacteroidaceae bacterium
GGAGGAGATGAGGACTGTCTTTATCTGAATGTATGGACTCCTGCAGAGAAAGTGAATGAGAAACTTCCTGTGATGGTTTGGATTTTCGGAGGCGGATTCGCAATGGGATCTTCATCGGAGTTCGACGGCGCTCCTTTGGCGAGGAAAGGAGTGGTGTTCGTCAGCATCAACTACCGTGTGGGTACTATGGGCTTCTTTGCACATCCGCAGTTGAGCGAAGAGAATCCGCAGCATGTATCTGGAAATTACGGAATTCTGGATCAGATTGCCGCACTTGAATGGGTGCAGGAGAATATTGCAAAATTTGGAGGCGACCCGAAAAATGTCACAATTTTCGGCGAATCGGCAGGTGCCATATCTGTCAGCATTCTTTGCGCTTCGCCCCTTGCCAAGGGTCTGTTCCGTAGGGCTATTTCCCAGAGCGGAGGCTCTTTTGCACCAGCCAGGAAAAAAGCATATCCCGGTGAAAACATGAGAACTCTGGCCGATTTGGAACAGGAGGGACTGGATAAAATGAACTCTCTGAAATGCAGCTCGATTGCAGAGATGAGAGCGCTTGCTCCAAGGGCGATAGGAGGTGGCTTTGCCATGGCTGGAGGTGCGTGGCCGCTTGTGGATGGCTATGTGATTCCCGGTGATCAGTATGAGATGTACGAGGCTGGCAATTACAATAAGGTAGATATTCTGGTCGGAATCAATTCTGATGAAGGTCTCAGCTTCGGTGCTACGAGCGACCCGAAGAAACATCGCGCTGAACTTCAGGAAAGGTATGGCAAGTTTGCAGAAGCTCTTCTGGAGGCGTATCCCATAAATGATGTCACCGTTCCGAGAAGTGGCCGTAATCTGACCCGTGATGTCGGTTTCGGTTGGCATACATGGGCATGGGCCTGCAAGCAGACCGAAACAAGTCGGACAAAAGTGTATCTATACTATTTCGACCAGCATCCCGATTATCCTGAAGGTTCTTCAAAATACGGGCAGGGTTCACCTCACGGCCAGGATGTGGATTATGTGTTTGGCCGCCTCAAGCCTCAGACAGATATGCCGACAGACCATGCTCTCTCTGAGATAATGATAGACTACTGGACAAATTTTGCAAAAACAGGCAATCCTAACGGCAATGGCCTGCCTGAGTGGCCGGAATTCTCAGGCGAGGGCGGTCTGCTTATGAATCTTACCGGAGACAAACCATTTGCAGGACCTGTTCACGAGGAGGAAGCCTTGAAAGTTCTGGACAAGTACTTTGAGTGGCGGCGCACTCCTGAAGGAAAGGTGAATTACTGATTCCTTTATCATTCAATAAGAACAGGAAACAACATCTGACAATATGCGGGGCTCTGACTAAAGAAAGAGCCCCGCATATTTTGTATTTGATCGGATGGATCAGTCGATGTTCTTCTTGTCGGTGGTCCAGCCTTCGCGCAAACTCAGACCGCAGGGATTACCCTTGAAGAGGGCAGCGGCTTCGGTATCGCCCTTGAGCTGCCATTTGAGCCAGGCAGTTGCCACAACAGCGAACTCGCCGCCGTAGGGCTGGCTGTATGTACCGCCGTGACCGACAGGATAGTTGGCTGCGAAAACAGGTACGTGGTTAATCGTGGCGAAGTCGTCCATGCCGTTTTCGTAAGCGATGTCAGTAGGGCCGCCGAGAATGTATATGATAGGAGTGTGGATGTCCTTGAGACTTTCCTTGGGAGGCATAGGCATTCCCGGAACTGCTGTTGAGGCATTGCTTGCCTTGAACAGACCGCTGTTGCAGATCATTATCGTCTTGAGACGTTCGTCCTTGCAGATTTCGAGTGTCTGCAGACCGCCGCAGGACATACCGGCAGCGGCAATATTGTCCAGATCAAGCTTGCCGTAATACTGACTCTCCTTGTCGGCATTCTGAGCGATAGCCCAGTTGATGGCATCTATCAGCTGACTGGATTTGGACTGACCGCGTCCGCGTTCACCTTCGGCGGGCATCGGACCGATAGCGATGACCAGAAATCCGTTTGATGCAATCTGGTTGAGGAAGTTCAGATGTTCCCAAGGCGAATTGCCGCAGGCTCCGTTACCCCAGACGAGAACGGGCAGAAGGTTCTTCTTGCCGAACGCACTCAAATCCTGCGGTCTGAAAATGGTATGTGTGGCGATTGCATCGTCACTTGCCATAATAGCCTTGTACTGACCGGAGCCGCCTTCATCGATAGTTCTGGTCTTCACCTCTTTGGCCTGAATTGAACCGCACAGCATGATGGCGGCCATCAGTGCCAGTCCTTTGAAAAGTCTTGTTTTCATATTATTATGTTATCTGTTGGTTATTTCAATCAGGGAATATTCTTCTTCTCGCAGGTCCAGCCTTCGCGCAGGCTCAGACCGCAGGTTTCGCCGGTAAAGAGAGTTCCTGCTTCCTGATCGCCCTTGAGCTGCCAGTTGAGCCATGCGGTAGCTACGACACCGAATTCACCGCCGTAAGGCTGGGTATATGTGCCGCCGTGACCGACATTGAAGTTACATGCAAAAGCAGGGACATGATCAATACGTTTGAAGTCATCCATACCGTTCTCGTAAGCAATGTCAGTCGGACCGCCAAGGATGTAGATGATTGGAGTGTGAATCTTTGCAAGATCTTCCTTAGGCATATTCGGCATTCCTCCCATCATCGGGGCACCTCCACCCATCTGTGGCATACCTCCACCCATCGGTGGCATCATTCCGCCCATCCTCGGTCTCTCTCCTTGTGGCATGTTGCCCGGCTCTGGGTTCTCGCCATTGCCGATTCTGCCGTTCCCGATTCTGCCATTGCCGATGCGGGCGCTGTCCATACGCGGACCTTCCGGACGTGGCCTCTGCGGACGAGGACCGGCAGCAGGTGCGGCACCGCCACCGCCGTTGTTAACGAACAGACCGCTGTTGCAGATCATAACTGTTTTGAGCCTCGGATCTTTGCTGACTTCGAGCGCCTGCAGACCTCCGCAAGACATACCTGCTGCTGCTATGTTCTTAGTGTCAATCTTTCCGTAATACTGGCTGTCCTTGTCGTCATTCTGTGCTATTATCCAGTCCATGGCTTCGGTCAACTGGCTTGACTGTGTGCTGCTGCCGCCTCCCATACCACCTCCGAATCCTCCCTGAGGACGTTCCTCAGGCATAGGGCCTATGGCAATGACAATGATACCTTGAGACGCAATCTGGTTAAGAAAATTGATATGACCGGAAGAAGAGTTGGCGCATCCTCCGTTTCCCCAAACGAGAACGGGCAGCAGATTTCCTTTCTTGAATACGCTAAGATCCTGGGGACGGTAAATGGTGTGAGTCGCGATAGCGTCGTCACTTACAATGATTGCCTTGTACGGCCCGGAGCCGCCTTCATCAATAGTCCTGCTGTTAACTTCTTTGGCCTGCATATTGCTGCAGAACAAGACTGCTGCAGCCAATGCAGCACATTTCAAGATTTTCATAAGATGCAATATTAATCGGTTGATTATGTTACTGATGCAAACATAATCTTTTTCTTTCAAAAAGAGAACTATATATCTGCCAATCTCAAGGATGCAAAACCGGCCTGACCATAGTGCCGATTGTATTTTCAAATTGTCCTTAGAAATGCCTCGGGCAGGGAATCGATGATGTCGGTTGCCGTCATTGAAATCTGACCGAAACGGGCTGCGGCGATGTCTCCTGCCAGACCGTGGATGAAAACGCCAATACGTGCAGTGTCAAAAGCATTTAATCCTTGTGCGCTTAATGCCAGAAGAATGCCGGTCAGGACATCTCCGCTGCCGCCGGTGGCCATGCCGGGGTTGCCGTTGGCGTTGACTGATACTTTCCCATCGGGCGCTGCCACTACTGTTGCATGACCTTTCAGTATTACGTGACAGTCGTACTTCAAAGCAAATTCTGATGCCTGTTCAGCGCGTTTCGACTTATTGTAGGACTGGCCGTAACAATTCAGAAGTCTGTCGAACTCCCCCGGATGAGGGGTGATGGTCGTTCCTTTCAGTAAGTCCAGACGATTGTAAGTTGCAGCTATGTTAAGAGCGTCGGCATCGAGAATGACCGGCAGACTGTCCGAATGGTTATGGATATCTGTCAGAAAATCAAAAAAGGCCTCTGCCGTATGTTTTGACGTTCCCAGACCCGGGCCGATGGCGATGGCGGAATACTTGTTAAGAAGACTGGCGGTACAGGTTGCTGGGTTATCTTGATGCTCTGGTCCGGATTCCCAGCATTGTTCTCCGTTTACTTTTATCATTGCCTCTGGAACTGCTGTCTGCAGAATGATACGGTTGCATTCCGGAGTGGATACCGTGAGCAGACCTATGCCACTCCGGAGGCAGGCCCGTGCAGCCATCAGCGCGGCCCCAGCCATGCCGTAACTGCCGGCTGTCAGCAGGCCGTGACCGTAATTGCCTTTATGACTCTCCGGGTCACGTGGCTTGAAAAGTGCATTTGCCAGTATCTCCATAGCGACTCATTTATTTGATTTCAGATAGGCGGCGGCCGATTCGGCGCAACGTTCACCGTCTATTGCGGAAGACACTATTCCTCCTGCATATCCGGCACCTTCGCCGCAGGGGAAAAGTCCGCGCAGCGTGATGTGCTGAAGGGTATCGCTTTCGCGGACTATACGGACTGGCGATGAGGTACGGGTTTCGACGGCAATCAGTACAGCCTGCGATGAAAGGAAACCGCGACAGCTCTTTCCGAATTGAATGAAACCTTGCTGCAGGCGCTCTGTGATGCTTTTCGGCATCCAGAAATGAAGGGGCGAGGAAACCAGTCCGGGTGAATAGGAACTTTCAGGAAGGTCGAAACTGAGCTTCCGGTTTACAAAGTCGGTCATCCTCTGTGCCGGAGCGGTCTGTCGCATGTTTCCAGCCAGCCAGCACTGCTTTTCAAGCTCCTCCTGAAAACGCATCATTACCAGAGGGTCTTTCAGTTCCTCTTCGTTTTTGGCAATGTCTTCAACGCGTGTCTCAACCACCATTCCAGAGTTGCTCCAGCGTGAGTTACGTCCCGAAGGAGACATTCCGTTGACCACAATCTGCTGCTCTCCTGATGCTGCAGGGACTACGAATCCGCCTGGACACATACAGAAACTGTAAACTCCGCGTCCGTCCGCTTGGGTGACGAAACTGTATTCGGCAGCTGGAAGATACTTGCCCCGACCGAACCTGTTGTGATACTGTATGCCGTCAATAAGCTGCGAAGGGTGTTCCAGACGACAACCCACGGCAAGTGCCTTTGACTCAATGGCGTAGCCGTTTTCAGCGAAATGCCGGTAAATGTCGCGTGCAGAGTGTCCGGTGGCCAAAATTACAGGCCCCATAAATGTCTGTTCAGAGTCCCTGCAGACAGCATTGACACCTATTACTGTATTGTCCTTGTCTACGATGAGACCGGTCATCCTTGTCTGGAAATGGACCTCCCCGCCGCATCGGATGATCGTCTCCCTGATATTCTCAATGACACGAGGAAGCTTGTCAGTGCCGATGTGAGGGTGGGCGTCGGATAAAATCGCCGTACTTGCTCCGTGCTGACAGAAGATGTTCAGGATACGGTCCGTATCGCCGCGCTTTTTGCTGCGTGTGTACAGCTTGCCGTCGGAATATGCTCCGGCTCCGCCTTCTCCGAAACTGTAGTTGGACTCCGGATCAACCTTGTGCTGACGTGAGATGTTTGCTATGTCGATCTTTCTGTCGTGTACATTTTTGCCGCGTTCAAGTACTATTGGCTTGAATCCTAATTCGATAAGATGCAGAGCTGCGAACAGTCCGCCTGGTCCGGCGCCGACTACTACAACCTGGGGCGCCTCATCGACCATACGGTAGTCAATCCTTTTGAATTCATCCTGCGGCGGCTGCTCGTTTACGAACACACGAAGTGTCAGGTTTACAAAAACAGTCCTCTGGCGTGCATCGATGCTCTTCTTGAGTGTCCTGACTGCACTGATGGTACGTCTGTCTATGGAGCAGTGCCTGGCGACAGTATCTTTGAGTACCTGCTCGTTGTATGCGAACTGTGGCTCTACCCGCAACTGAATCTCTTGAATCATTGTCGATTAACCGAATATCTGACGGAAAGCCTCCTCAACCTTCCGAACGGGAATAATTTCTATATTGTATTTGGAACTGTCCAGTCCGTGCATATTGTTCTGCGGGATTATTATTTGCCCGAAACCGAGTTTGCAGGCTTCGCCGATTCGTTGCTCAATTCGGCTTACCGGTCTGATTTCGCCTGACAGACCGACTTCGCCAGCCAGAGCGATGGTGCGGTCAACGGCTACATCCAGATTGCTGGAAAGGATTGCGCTGATTACAGCAAGGTCAATTGCCGGGTCGTTCACGCGTATGCCTCCGGCAATATTGAGAAATACATCCTTCTGTCCAAGCTTGAAACCCACCCGTTTCTCCAGTACGGCCAGCAGCATATTCATACGATGTATGTCAAATCCTATCGCACTGCGCTGCGGGGTTCCGTAGACGGCTGTACTGACAAGAGCCTGGACTTCAATAAGGAACGAGCGCACGCCTTCGAGCGTGCTTGCGATGGCAACTCCGCTCATACCCTGATGACTGTCCGACAGCAGCAGCTCGGACGGATTGTCCACCTGGCGCAGTCCGTTCTGCCTCATTTCGTATATGCCAAGTTCGGCGGTGCTGCCGAAGCGGTTCTTGATGGGACGCAGTATGCGGTACAGATAGTGCTGGTCGCCTTCGAACTGAAGTACGGCATCGACTATGTGCTCCAGAATCTTCGGGCCGGCAATGCTGCCTTCCTTGGTGATGTGACCTATCAGAATGACAGGTGTACCGCTCTCCTTGGCGAACTTTAGCAGTGAGGCTGCACATTCGCGTATCTGCGTTATGCTTCCAGGCGAGGAGTCTATATATTCGGAACTTATGGTCTGAATAGAATCGATTATTACAAGTCCCGGTCCGTTCTCTTTAATGCATCCGTATATGTTCTCAAGAGATGTCTCGCTGAAAATGAGAAGTTCTTCCGAACCTGAGCCACCGTTTCCGCAGATACGGTCGGCGCGCATCCTTATCTGACGGGCACTCTCTTCGCCCGAAACATACAGAGTCCGGATACCTTTCAGATTCATTACGGTCTGTAGAATGAGAGTGGATTTGCCAATTCCGGGTTCTCCACCCAGCAGGACAAGCGAGCCAGGGACAAGTCCTCCACCTAAAACCCGGTTCAATTCTTCGTCTCCAGTCAGGATACGCGGCTCGTTGCCGGTCTCTATCTCTTTCAGCTTCAATGGCTTCTGCCCGTTCTTGAACTTACTGCCGGTAGCCTCCTGACGGGCGGCTTCAGCAGCCGGGGCCGCCTTGATGGTCTGTTCGACGAATGTGTTCCACTGTCCGCACGACGGGCATCTGCCGCTCCATTTAGGCGAATCGTATCCGCAGTTGGAACATACGAAAACTGTCTTGTCCTTAGTTGCTGCCATCCTCTTTCTGTAACTTTTTCCAGATGAACACTCCTCTGACTGCGTTGATCAGGTAAAACATCTCAAGCACGAACTGGATGGCTGCATGGGGTACTCCCGATTTCCACGAGACTATCCATACGACACCCATCACGATGTCCATCGTAATCCACAGGAACCACTGCTCGATAAATGCGAAAACAAGTACGAACTGGGTGACGATGGCGACAGACACGGCTGCTGCATCGTTCAGAGGCTGGGCGTCATCGGTGAATCTCTGCAGAATCGCCTGAAATCCTAAAATCAAGACTGCGGTCACACATACCATCAGAATGCGCTGGGACCAGTTCATCCATCTTGTCCTGACAACCTTTGCCGAGGGCGAATGCCGCCGCTTTCTCCACTGGTTCCATCCTGCAAACTGCATCGGTACATTGTATAGAATGTAAAATGCAGCCATAGCGTATATTCCGGACTTGAACATAATGATGCCCAGTATAATAGAGCCGATGAAACCGAACACAAAGTTGAGCATATGTCCTTTGGCTCCGTAGATGACGCAGAGAATGCTGAATACACCTCCAATGAAACTCCATGCTGCAAACTGTCCTGTCACAATGCTTACTGTCAGACTCGTGATGACGAATCCGACTATGATGAACATATCCCACAAGGAGAAACTGCCCAGACTGCGCCTTATTTCCGCTTTCCCAATCATAACACCTTATGTTCCTGCCTGCAAAGTTAATCAAAAACAAAAAGCCTGTCACTCGTGTGGCAGGCTTCCTGTTGATTGTATATCAGTTCAAAGAAATCAATATCCCGGATTCTGATAATTGGCCTTCTCTTCCGGAGTCATTTCCATACCGTCCAGCTGACTCTGTGGGATAGGACGCAGGTAATGCTTCTGTGGATCAATCGTACGCGTGATTGTCTGCTTGGTGTGGTTGTCATAAGTGTCACCGCAGATGGTGTATGTGGCTGCTCTTTTGTGCCAGGTCTGGGTGCGTGCCAACTCATACCAGCGCTGACCTTCGCCGAAGTACTCACGGCTGCGCTCATCAAGAATGTAGTCGATTGTGATTTCATCCGGAGTGTTATCGGTCATAGTCCCGCTGTAATCGGCCTTCTTTTCTTTACCGCCGTTGTTGTCCCACATCCATTTGCCGGCACGTGCGCGGATTACGTTGATAAGATCCTTGGCTGTATTGCCATCAGTTGTGGTAGCACCCTTGACTGCTGCTTCGGCTGCAATGAAATAGAGTTCGGAGAACTTGACAATCGGGAAAGGACGTGTGCTTCCTGCATTGACGCCAGGACCGAAACCGGTGCCGTTGTCGGTACGATAAGGGCCTATTTTGTAAAGGATAGGATAGGCGATACGGCTGATGCCGCTCGGTGCGATGACGAAGTCTGCACGGCCGGGAATGACACCTCCTACATAATTGGTCTTAGGCTTGCATCTGCTGTAGTCAACTTCCTGATCTGTATCAAGGAATGTAAGTACAGGATCACCGAAACCGTAATTGTCCATATAGCTGGCTGCGTATGCGCCGAACTTACCAGGATTGATAGTCATGCCGTTTGCTCCGATTGCAGTTTTAGGACCGCCGCCGCTCTTCTGCCAGTTAGCGCGGATAACAGTGGTGAATGTACCGTCATAACGGGAGTCGTAGGTCTTGTCCGCAAAGGTTTTGGTGAATACTTCCTGAATAGGAGCCATACGTGTCCAAGGACGACCCAGGGCGGGTACGCAGTCACGCTGTACGGGGTTGAATTCATTGCCGTCGCTGCCGGTAACAACCATCTGGGTATAGTTCCAGCATCCCATCCATGAAGCGAAATTGTCAGGAGCGCCTCCGCCACCGTATGTCAGAGAACCGCCGTTATACTGCTCGCTCTTTTCGGTGTGGTCTGCGTAAAGAAGAATCTCCTTGTTCCTGTCAAGTTCCGGCAGGTTGACCTGGAAATAGTAATCCATCAGTCCGAAGTTACCTGGATGAGCGATTGCATCAAGTGCGGTATTGTATGCCAGTTGGAAGTACTCGGCTGCAGATTTTTTGTCCAATGCCTTGCGCTCGCATTCCGGATATGTAGGAATGCCATTCGGGTTTTCAAGCCACCATGCGAATGTAAGATATGCCTTGGCGAGAACGGTCTTTGCGAGGACCTTGGTTACTCCGCCGGTAATACGCGGATTTTCAGGAAGCTTGCTGATAGCGTAATTCAGATCATCGAAAATAGCCTGATAAACTTCGGGTACGGTATTACGGACAGATGTACGCACTTTTGACTTATTGAACTTGAGTTCACCTGAGCCAAGATCCAGAGGAACACCACCGAATGTCTGTACCAGATGGAAATAGTCGAATGCACGGAAGAAATAGGCCTCAGCAAGAAGCTCTTCGCTGGCACCGGCTTCAATACCGTTCTCGATTACACCGTTTGCTGTGTTGATATAGGTGAATGCTGTGTTCCAAAGAACGTCGGAACGACAGTTCGTTGCGTCCAGAGCATTTCCTGCACCAGACATATCTGCATCCTTGAAGTTACCATCCGCACTCTGAGCCCAGGTGTACTCGTCAGTACCTGTCTCAAGAGAGTTGTAGAAGTAAGCCTGTCCGAACAGATCGCGAAGATGGCTGTATAGTGCAGTGATGCCACCCTCAACGCCCTGCTGAGTCTGGAAGAATGTAGGGTCGAAACTGGTTCTCGCCTGCTCATCGAGGACGTCAGAACAAGCTGCAAGGCCTAAACCTGCGATGAGTCCTATAGCTGCTAATTTTATATTTTTCATATTCGTTCAATTTAGAAGGTTAAGTTGACGCCGAAAATAAAGTTGCGTGTGGTCGGAGTGTTGTAACCGATAACAGGCATAGCGTGTCCGCCATAAGTTACTGCCATGTTGCCGCCGTCGTTAGA
Organism: Bacteroidaceae bacterium; assembly: GCA_045642985.1. GTDB lineage: Bacteria > Bacteroidota > Bacteroidia > Bacteroidales > Bacteroidaceae > Colenecus. The sequence goes on from JAZUJU010000175.1 coordinate 10,349, forward strand.
GTAGGTGTTGGTCTCCGGATCAAGACCGCACTCGCTTGTGTAAGGTGACAGAACGAACGGGTTCTGGACTGTAGCATATACGCGGAGCTTTGAAATGCCGCAGTTGGCGATGGCCTTGAGGTTCTCGAAGCTATAGCCCAATGTGATGGTACGCATCTTGAAATAGCCGCCGCAGAATATGCCGAGTGTTGAAGCGTACTTGGGGTTGTCACCCGAGAGGATGCCGCCTGGAAGTGGATACTGACCGTCAGGATTATCTTCGGTCCAGTAATCGACATCCAGCTGGCCGCGACGTCCGGTAAGCATATTCAGATAACCATTCCCTGAATGGATGGAAGAGATGACCTTGCCGCCAATCTGGAATGATGCAATCATTGACAGGTCAAAGCCCTTGTAAGACAGGTCGGTGTTGAAACCGCCCTGAAGAGCCGGCTCCATACTGATAATCTGACGGTCTTCCGGACCTATCTTGCGGGTAGGCATGCCGTTTGCATCGTAGTCGCCGGTGTATTTCACCTTGATCATACCTGCGTTGCCATCCGGTTCGAGAATCTGTCTCTGAGCTTCCTCGTCCTTCTGCCAGATACCGATTTTCTCGTAGTCGTATATTACGTCAATAGGATATCCTACGAACCAGCCGTTAGCCTCATCACGGTCTGCACCTGATGCCAGAGCCGTAAGTTCGTTGCGGTTTAAGTAGAAGTTAAGGCCTGCATTCCAGGTCCATCCGTTGACATCGTCAAGAATGTTACCGTTAACTGAGAACTCAAAACCGGTATTCCTGGTTGAACCGATGTTTGCCGTATAACTGCTTACACCCGATGTTGCAGGCATGTTAAGACCGAGCAGAACGTCTTCGGTATTCTGAATGTAACCTTCGATGCTACCATACAGACGACCGTTGAAGAATGAGTAGTCAACACCGAAGTTCCAGGTCTTGCTGTACTCCCATCCGAGATCTTCGTTAGCAAGTGAAGTTACATAGTAACCGGTTGAGTAGGTGTCGCCGAAGTTGTATGTGCGTGTGCTGAGCCTTCCGAGTGTTGAATAAGGATTGATGGCCTGGTTTGATGTCTCACCATAACCGATGCGCAGCTTCAGTTTCTCAATCCATTCTGCACCGCTCATAAAATCTTCACGGGCTATATTCCAACCAACGGAAATGGCAGGATATGTATGCCACTGGTGGCCCTTGGCCAGACGTGATGATGCATCAGCACGTACGGTGGCCGAAATCATGTACTTGTTGTCATAGTCGTACATTACACGACCCATGATAGACATCAGACCGCTTTCCCAATAGTTCTGGCCCTGAGGATTGATATTCAGGTCCTTGGTTGCATAACCGATGTTATAGTACTGGAAATACTCTGCCGGAATAGCCTTTCCTGACATGGATGTCCTTTCATATACGGAGCGCTCTGCAGAGTACAGGGCTACAGCATTGACGTGGTTCTTTCCGAAATTTTTGTCGTAAGTCAGAAGATGCTCGATTGCCCAGTTCCTGGTCTGCTCCTGGTTGACTGATGCTGAATTGTCGTTTGTAGGAGCGGTTGCGTTGATACCTGTGCCGGTGAAGCCTCCGTTTTTAGATGTGCGATAGTTGAGACCTGCGTTGAACTTGTAGCTCAGACCTTCAACCCACGGGCACTTGACCTCTGCAAAGAAAGTATTGTATGTGCCAAGACCCTTGGTCTCGTTCATCCACAGATCCTCATATTTCTCGATAACCTCTCTCGGGGTAATCCATACCTCGTCATTCGGCATCTTGACTGTGCGCTTGAAAGTGCCGTCCTCGTTGTACGGATTAGCGATAGGTGTCATTTCAAGAATTGGGTAAAGACCAACCTGATTGCCCTTGCTGACATTGTAGTTGGTGTTTGTGCTCAGACCCAAGCGGAAGTACTTGCCAACAGACTGGTCAAAGTTACCTCTGATGGAGATACGCTCGTAATTCTGAGTCGGAACGACTGCCTGATCCTTATAATATCCTGCGCCGAAGCTGTAGGAACCACCGTTGGTACCGCCTGTTACGCTTACATCGTGGCTGTTGACATATCCGGTTCTGTAGAACAGATCCTGCCAGTCAGTATCGATGTTGTCATCCTCGTCGATTGAATTGGTGAAGCCACCGGCAATCTCACGGAGTTTAACGTACTGGTCTCTGTTCATCATAGGATATTTGTGGAACGGGTTCTTGAAACCTGCATAGCCGTTATAAGATACCTTGGCCGGTGAGCCCTGCATACCCTTCACTGTTGTGATCATAATAACACCATTGGCACCACGGGAACCGTAGATGGCGGTCGAGGAAGCATCCTTGAGAATGTCCATACTCTTGATGTCATCAGGGTTGATGTCTGACAGACTTCCCATAAACGGTATTCCGTCGAGAACGATAAGAGGATCATTGCTTGCAGTCAGAGAACGCTGGCCGCGGATACGTATCTGCATATCAGCACCTGGCTTTGAAGATGTCTGGGTCATTACTACACCTGGCATACGTCCTTCGAGAGCGTATGCGATGTTGCTGGCTGCAACTTCGTTCAACTTGCTGCCCGAGATGTTTGCAACAGAACCGGTGACAGCTTCACGACGCTGAGTACCGTAACCGATTACGACCACCTCGTTGATGCTCATACTGGATTCAGCAAGATTGATTTTCAGGTTGCCTGATGCGGGCACCTCCTGAGTCTCGTATCCCATAAATGAGAATACAAGAGTGGA
>JAZUJU010000176.1:0-11682 GCA_045642985.1 Bacteroidaceae bacterium
GTAGTTGAAGAGAACTTTATACCTTCCAATTCCACCTGATATGTCACTATCAAATCACGTGAAATCCCACAAAATATTACAGAATTTCAATACCCGAAAACAACAGAGTTTGGCTTCAAAAAGGTCACCTGAAGGTCGCCCGTCATGAAAAAAGCACTCACGTTTTCGCGTAAGTGCTTGATTTTCAGTGTGGGCCATCTAGGGCTTGAACCTAGGACCTCCAGATTATGAGTCTGTTGCTCTAACCAACTGAGCTAAAAGCCCGGGAAGACACGTTATCCTTGCGGAACCTTATCTTTCAGCGGCGAAGGTACATCATTTTACGGAAACCGTCAAACTTTTCAGGACGATTCTGATAAGTAGTCTCCAAAAAGCTGCAAATGCGCCTGTCATCACTTGATTCTGAAATACAGAATAACCGGATTATCGTCCTTCTGGCTGTTGACTGCATCCAGAATCTGCCTGGCAAGAGCGGATGGAGAAGTATTGGGATCTTCAATCATATCTGACGGACCGGAGAAGATGGTGAAATATCTGCCGTCCTGAGTGACACCCATAGGCTGTACCACAAAATTCAGGCCGGGTATTGAGAGATTCTTCGCCTGGAGCACTCCTTCGGCTGTTTTATTGTATAGCCATAGCCACGAATCATCCCCTTCGGGACCGTTGTTATTGCAATACCAGAACGAGAAACCGTCCTCAGTAACCAGCGGCATTACAACATTGCTGAAGAAATGCTTTTGGGTCTCAAATTGCGTGCGTTTCAAAATCAGGGATATGTCTTCTGTGTCAGAACTGATGCTGTATATGTCCTTGGGCTTTCCGTCGGAATACCTGAAAGAGTACAATTCCGTGAATTCACCGTTCTCATCGAACCATCCCAGACGGTTCGTAAAATCAGCAAGCCCCGAAACCAGTCTGAACGGATTATGCAATGAGTAATTCGGTTCAAAGTACAGGTTTTGTGCAGATGTAAGCTGCAGGGTCTCAGTAATTTTTCCGGTCGATGCATCCCATAATGCAACTATGTTTGACAGTGAATCGGTGTTACATCTCACAATAAAGGTATTCCCGTCAACAACTCTAAGTCCGTGTATGTAACCGTCAAAAGCATACTGACCGGCATATCGCATTGACGGATACTCGTATTTCAGAACGACGTTGGCCTCGCGGGGTACGATGAAAAGTGTGCCGTTCTCAGGTAAATAGTCGAAATCCGCAATCAGACTGTATTCTCCGTGTCCGCGACCCTGGGCGGCAAGTGTTGAAACGAGTCTGTTGTCCTGGAAACACCATAGTTGTGACAATTCAGAATCCAAAACGAACAGGTTATCACCTATTACTGCAGCATCGAACGCATCGACAAGCCTGTCGCACTCAAGGGCATGCAGCGAAATATCAGTTGCAACACTTTCAAAAGGCATATCAACCGCATCATCACCACAGATTACATCTCCGTCAAACGACCCGGCCTGTTTGCAGCATGTCAGGCATGCTATGATACCGGCCAGCAAAACAATTCCAAATCTTCTCATCATTTATGTTCTGAATAATTTTATGGAAGGTACAGGCGTAAGGACCTATACCTTCCAATTGTTTATAAAATTAGTATCACGCAAATTTTGATTTTATCCAGTCTAACAGTGCAGAAAAATCAAGTTTATCTACAATTTTCTGCAGCAGATAAGCGATATTCGGAAAACCGTTCGAAGTGCAGCCGACGGCAACTACGCAAGTAGACGAAGGACTGCTTTCCAGGCAATAATTCAGACGGCGGCCTTTTCTGACAGCGTTTTCGGCATGCATAACGAGAATTGAGCCACCTCCTATATCGAAAATGCCACAGCCCAGTGATTCGCCCTGACTCAGAGCTTCCACATTAGCCGTCAACAGCGGGTTTTCGGGTAACGATGACTTGTTCTTAACGGCACCAAGAGTGAAGGTCACCATCGCAGTTATGACCAGAGATGCAAAAAAAAGTTTCTTCATATTGTAAATAGCTTTTACTTTGATAATAGATTGTGCCAAGACGATGGACGACGGCTTGGAATCACAGTCTCAGACTTTGGGAAGCGTCCATTCTTCGTAAAATAATCACTCCATAGGCATCAGAATTTGTGAGCATAAGCCCGGTTAAACATCGGGGGCAAAAATAGGAGTCCGCCACACGACCAAACAATGTGATTTGTTGATTATTTCGTCCCGACCTACGAATTTGGCCAGTCATAAGGCAATGGCAGACAGAGCAAGGAAAAAAGTAGTAATTTTGCAATCGGGAATTGCATGGCGGAAATGAACGGCAATAACAGCAATAAAGGATATGCGGTAACCGTAGGCTTCTTTGACGGAGTCCACAAAGGTCATCTGCACCTGATTGATACACTCCGGAGAATGGCTGCAGAACGCGGACTATCTTCCCGGATTGTAACGTTTGCCGAGCATCCGCGTCAGGTGCTGCAGTCCGACTTCAAGCCCCTGCTCCTTTCCACTGCCCAGGACAAGTGCAGAATGCTCGAGCAGTGCGGAGCTGACATCTGCACCATCCTTCATTTCACAGAGGAACTGGCAATGATGGACGCCCGCAGTTTTATGAAAGAAGTGCTATGCGACCGGCTTGGAGCGAAATGCCTGCTGATGGGACACGACCATCGTTTCGGCCATGACCGCATCACAGATTTCTCAAGATACCGCGAAATTGGCGATGAAATCGGATTGGAAGTGATTCAGGACGATGCGCTCCTGTACGACGAAAAGCCGGTCAGCAGTTCACGCATCAGACATTGTCTCGGCCAGGGCGATGTAGAATCAGCGGCAGCTATGCTCGGTTATCAGTATTCTCTGACCGGCACGGTTGTTCACGGGCTCAGGAACGGGCACCGGATGGGCTTTCCCACGGCCAATATGGAGCTGCACTGCGACATGCTGCAGATTCCCGCCGACGGAGTGTATTCCGCCTGGGCAACAGTAGGCAACGAAACATTCAAGTCAATGCTGAACATAGGTTTCCGCCCGACTGTGAACTGTGCCGGAGGCAAGCGCACCATCGAGGCTCATCTGCTCGATTTTGACCGGGACATCTATGACGAGGAACTGACAGTCAGATTTGTACGGTACATACGCAGGGAACGTAAGTTTGCCGATATGGAATCGTTGTCAGCGCAACTTCGCCGGGACCGGGAACTGATTTCAGCCACACTGTAAGAATCTGCAATCATTATGAAAAGAAGCATCTGGGGAATAGTCCTGTTCATTGCAAGCCAGTTTGTAGGGGTGTGTCTGGCATATCTGGTTCTTGTTTCAAAGGAACTGCTGAAAGTCTGCACATCCGAAACCGGAGCCCAGCTTGACCCTTCAGTATTTACCTCGTCCGAATCGACAATATATATTACCGTATTGGGACTTTTCTTAAGCGAAATTCTGCTGTTCTTCCTGCTTTGGGGGATAAAGTACTTCAAGCCCTCAGAACTTGTCAGAATGCCCGATGTGAAAATTCTGCTGACCGCTATGCTGCTGATAATATGCGCGACTCTCTCGTTCAGTTTCATCAACAACGCCTTGGATCTGCCCAACACGCTTGAGGACCTATTTGACCAGATGGTGAAATCTCCAGTCGGCATATTCTCGATCGTGGTCTCCGGCCCGATTATTGAGGAAATCGTATTCCGCCGCATCATCATAAACGACTGTATGAAGCGTTTCGGCAAACCGTGGGCGGCGATTCTGATATCTGCAGCCCTGTTCGGAATCATTCACTTCAACCCGGCTCAGATGGCCAATGCGTTCCTGATGGGTATTCTGTTCGGTTGGGTGTATATACGTACCGGAAGCATGCTGCCAGGAATAATCGGGCATATCATCAACAACGGCACCAGCGTGCTCGAAATGAAATTTGCCGAAAACGGTTCTTTCCTTGACACCGAAGTCAAGTTCTATCAGGAACCGAAAGAACTGCTGCTATTCATCGCCTGTCTGGCAGTGACAGTGCTGCTGATTGTCTTGCTCAGACGCAGTACAGATAAATCCTGCTGCACTGCGGAGTAGTCAGAGCGCTATCGTAGTTCCCTCCAGTCTGTCCAGCGCCGAAGCCGCAGTAATCAGTACGGACGAAACACCTGCATTAAGAGCGTTAAAGGCATTCTGAAGTTTTGGAATCATTCCGCCGCTTATCGTACCATCGTCGACCAGTCTCGGGAAATCGTAATACGAGATGTAGGGAATAACGCTGTTGTCATCATCCGGATTCATCAGAACGCCAGGCTTCTCGAAACAGTAGATGAGCGTGACCTTGAACTGACGCGACAGAGCCTTGGCCACCTCGGCGGCAATAGTGTCGGCGTTCGTGTTCAGCATAAGACCGTTATGGTCATGTGTCAGGGGAGCCATGACAGGCACGATTCCCTGATGCAGCAGACTCGCAATGAAATCGGTGTTCACCTCGACCACATCACCTACAAAGCCGTAGTCGATGTCCTTGACGGGACGCTTAACGGCGCGGATGGCATTGCCGTCGGCACCGGTCAGTCCGATGGCATTTATTCCGGACGCCTGCAGACCGGCAACGATATTCTTGTTGACCAGACCGCCATAGACCATAGTGACAACTTTCAGCGTTTCGGCATCGGTGATGCGGCGGCCGTCAACCATCTTGCTCTCTATACCCAGCCGCGCACTGAGCGCAGTAGCAGAGCGTCCTCCGCCGTGCACAAGAATCCTGTTCCCGGGAATCGCACGGAAATCGTCCAGAAGTTTCTTCAGGGAATCGGGCTGCTCGACAATCGCGCCGCCCACCTTGACTATTACCAACGGTTCTGTCATATCTGTAAAATCAATTGATACCTAACAACGACCTGACTCCCTGTACTGACTGTGCAACCTGCTCGACACTTTCAAGACGGTCACCGGAGTAGCGGTACTGAGCCTTTTCGTAATATGGGACACGGCGGGCCAGTTCCTGTGCAATGTACTGTCGGAGTTCCTGATCTGTCTTTCCGGCTATCAGAGGGCGAGCCATTCTGGCGACCTTCAAACGGTTGAACAGCACCTGCTCGGATGTCTCCAGCCAGATGGTCTGCCCCTGCCCGTTCATATAGTCAATGTTGCCGTCGAACAGCGGTGTGGAACCGCCACACGATATAACCACATCCTCGAACTCACCAACCTCGCGCAGCAGGCGGGACTCAATCATTCTGAAACCGGATTCCCCCTTATCCTGAAAAATCTGGCTGATGCGTTTCATGTATCGCTGTTCTATATACTGGTCCAGGTCACAGAACGACAGATTCATATCCAAAGCGAGAGCACGGCCAAGCGTAGTCTTGCCCGTACCCATGAAACCCAGCAGGAAAATCCGGATCACTTGACCTTGAAAATTCGGCGTCGCGGAGCCGAACCGGTCTTCTCAATCTGAAGACGGATGATCTCGTTGCACTCCTCGAATGTAAGGTCTGCGGGAACCTTGCCCTTCGGAATCTTATAGTTGCTGCCCTTGTATGCGATATAAGGGCCATAGCGTCCGTTCAGAATTTCCATCTCGGCATCTTCGGCGAACACCTTCAGTACTTTCTTCTGCTCATTCTCACGCTTTTCCCTGATCAGTTCGGCGGCCTGGTCGAAAGTGATCTCAAGAGGATCGTACTTGCCCTGCAGCGACACATACATACTTCCAATTCTGACATATGCGCCGAAACGGCCGGTTCCGACAGTAACAGCCTCACCGTCAAGTTCGCCAAGAGTTCTTGGCAGACGGAACAGGTCGATAGCCTCTTCAAGAGTTATGGTTTCGAGAGTCTGCCCCTTGCGCATCTGTGCAAAGCGCGGCTTCTCCTCGTCATCGGCTGCACCTATCTGGACAATAGGACCGAAACGGCCGATTTTTACCGATACGGGCTTGCCCGATACGGGATCGGTACCGAGGACCCTTTCACCGACCTTATGCTCGTCCTTACGTGAAAGGGTATTGGTTACCATAGGCTCGAATGTAGTGTAGAAACTGTTGATGACATCCTTCCACTGCTTGTCGCCATCGGCTATCTCATCAAACTCCTTCTCTACCTTGGCGGTAAAGTTGTAATCCATTATGTCTGGGAAGTATTCCTTAAGGAAATCGTTGACCACCAGACCTATATCGGTTGGGATAAGTTTTGCCTTCTCCGCTCCGAACACTTCGGTCAGCTCCTCGTCCACGATATTCCCGTCCACCAGACGAAGGACATTGTACTGACGCTCCTCTCCCTTGATATCGTCCTTGACTACATACTCGCGCTGCTGTATGGTTCCTATTGTCGGGGCATAGGTCGAAGGACGGCCTATACCAAGCTCTTCGAGTTTGTGCACGAGAGCAGCTTCGTTGTATCTCTGCGGATGCTGGGTAAAGCGCTCCGTCGCCTGTATGCCAAGGCAGTCAAGAGACTGACCCACCTCCATTGCCGGAAGTGTTGATGCAGCTGTATTTTCGGGCTCATCGTCACGCGATTCACGATAGACCTTGAGGAAACCGTCAAAACGGACCACCTCACCACTGGTCTGGAACTGAATCTTTTCATCGGCTGTAGATATTGTGACAACAGTCTTCTCTATTTCAGCGTCAGCCATCTGCGATGCGATAGTACGCTTCCAGATAAGTTCGTACAGACGTTTCTCCGGAGCTGTGCCCTCGATTGACTGGACATCCATATATGTCGGGCGTATTGCCTCGTGTGCCTCCTGAGCGCCCTTTGACTTCTGATGATACTGGCGTGAGAACACATACTCTTCGCCCATCATCTCCGAAATGACCTTGCGGCTGGAATTCAGGCACAGAGTCGAAAGGTTAACCGAGTCAGTACGCATATAGGTAATCTTACCTGACTCATACAGACGCTGTGCCAGCATCATTGTCTGCATCACAGTAAAGCCGAACTTGCGTGCGGCCTCCTGCTGAAGAGTGGAAGTGGTGAAAGGAGGTGCCGGAGTCTTCTTGAGCGGCTTTGTCTGTATGTCGCTTACCGCAAATGCCGCGCCGTTAACCGATGCGAGCAAAGCTGCAGCATTCTTCTTGCCGCTGACCCGCTCACGCATATCCGCGCTTATTTCCTTTCCTTTGGCATCCTTGAAACTTGCTGTAATCCTGTACGACGGTTCCGGGACAAATGCCTTGATTTCGCGCTCCCTCTCGACCACCAGACGGACAGCCACAGACTGTACACGGCCAGCCGAAAGCGCAGGCTTGACCTTGCGCCACAGAACAGGAGAGAGCTTGAAACCTACGATACGGTCCAGCACCCTGCGTGCCTGCTGTGCGTACACCAGATTGATGTCGATATCACGCGGCTGCCTGATGGCGTTCAGGATGGCATCCTTGGTTATCTCGTGAAATGCAATGCGCTTGGTATTCTCTGGTTTCAGTCCCAGCACCTCGAAAAGATGCCAGCTTATGGCCTCTCCCTCGCGGTCCTCATCGGATGCGAGCCACACCATCGATGCTTTTCTGGCGGCTTCCTTGAGTTCCTGAACCAGATGTTTCTTTTCTGTAGGTATTTCGTATTCAGGATCAAAACTGTCTATATTGATACTGAGATCCTTTTTCTTGAGGTCACGGATGTGACCATTGCTTGACATCACCTTGAAGTCCTTTCCCAAAAACTTTTCTATGGTCTTAGCCTTCGAAGGAGACTCTACAATCACCAAATTTTCCTGCATCTTCGTCGTAATATTACAATCCTCAATGATTTTCAATCTTCAAAACGCCCCAGGTACTCCCAAAGCGCGGGCAAAAGTATGAAAAAAAGGAATCAAAATCCCGTCTGCCTACATAAAATTAGTGATTACACCTTATTATATGTAGCAGACGGGATAAAACCGGCTTCCGGTATCAGAAGCGATAGAGCACGGAAGCTACGACCGAACTGCCGTTGTCCCTGTATCCGGCATAGCGGTAGTAGCGGTGACAGAGCAGACTGGTTCCCTTGAGCGAGATATCCAGATTACTGAGCAGAGCATACTTCAGCGCGATGTCCAGATTGGCAATGTATGGCAGACGCCTGCCTTCATATTTGTTCATCATCGAATAGTGAAAATCGAGATTTCCAGTCAGACGGTCCAGGACTTTAAGCTCACCACCGACCTTGATATTCAGTTCAGGAACCATCTCCAGAACTATTCCACTGGGGGCGTCAGTGCTCCACGAATTGTAGTCAACCGATGCATATGCCTTGATGCGGTCCGAATACGAATAGCGTGCAGCAAGGTCAACATGGCCCAAGTCAGCATCATACTGGACAAGTGACGACGCGAACATTCCCGTCTGTGCGAATATCTGGAATACCTTGTCGAAATACTTGCGATAACCGCCCTGCAATGAAAGTTCCAGACCGAAAGATGTATTCAGCCTGACTCCGAGCAGAGCATCGACAGGCGTGTAGCCGTCGAATATCTGGGTATCGTTGATCCAATACGGGGTCATCTCCCTCAACTGTTTCATTCCATATTCATCGGTACCGCCCGTCACCTGTGCAAATGCCTTGATATTGTCAGTGAATCTGTAGTCAGCCTTGATGTACGGAGCAAAGCGGGCAACCGGCGACGCTGTAGTCCGGAACAGCATATTCACTCCCGCAGTGACATCCACATCATCGATGTTGAACATCACTTTCGGCGTAAATGAGAAAGAAGTGTAGTTGTCGTAGGCAAAAAGAGCCTGTGTCGGACGGCAGTTATACAGAGAAACCTTCAGACTGATATCAGCGGCAGCTGTAAACCTGTCATCAAACACATAAGTCATGTCACCTTTAAGACGAACGATGTTCTCAGAACCCTTGTTGTACTTCCAGTCACACCTGTCATCAAGGAACATATCCCATCCTACCATTGCCGTATATGTCAGGCTACCGGTATTCAGAGAGGTTACAGCCGCATTCAGACCGCCAAGCACTACATTGCGGTTAAGGTCCAGGTCCGTATGGCACAGCGGGTCACGTCTGAAATTATTGTAGCCGTAGCCGAAATTGCCATTCACGTCAAGCTTGAACTGTCCCGGATTGTACGAATAGCCCAGATCCAGGCCGAAATCGTAGAATTTCGAGCGCCAGTCATCCTCAGTTTCGGCATTCCATCCATCTCCGTTGAGAGTTGCCTTGAACAGACTGTTCTGGCCGGATTTCACACGGACATCTCCCAGGAGCACCAGGTCTCCCTTCACTCCATAACCGACCTCTGCAATGCCGGAAACACGGCTTTCGTCACCATTCCCCACTGCTGGGGTGGCGGATGCGTCTCGCACATATCCGTAATAAGGTTGGGTGGATGTATTGTACTCGGTCCTGTGAGACATGGTCTCAACCTTAGGTCTCTCGGGCGAAGACATGATCTTGTCCGCGTCTGTAACATTGGCATTGTAGACTCCCTCGATAGTCATTGAACGCGAAGGAAGATTCCCGTCATCCTGCGAGAATGCGCCGATCGGCAGCATTGACACGCACAGCAAACTGATATATAATCTTTTCATATTCCCAATCAATTATTGTCCAACTTAGTCAGTCTCTCATCAATCATAGCGGCAATGTCATCCTGTGCAGTGTAGTTCTGCTTGAGTGACAGCAGATACTGCTTTGCCTCCAGGCTCTTGCCCTGTGCGGTATAGATGTCCGACAGCAGTACAAAACTTCGTGCAAGCCAGTATCTGTGCGGAGTCCCTGCAGATATCATCTTTCTGATGTTCTGTTCCGCTCCCTCCAGATTCTTCCTGTCGAAAAGCATCTGGCTGATAAGATAACTGCTCTCGGCACCGAATGCGGTATTGAAGTTATCTGCAATCCTGCCGAACTCTTCAAACGCCTCGTCCTGACGTCCTAACTGCAGAAGCGACTTAGCCTTGTCGTAGCGGATTTCCGTCAGCATATTGCCGTCAATACTTGACTCAAGTGCCTTGTCGGCATTGGCAACCACCGTACCGTACTCACCGGCAGCATAGGCACTGCGGACAATTCCGACAAGAGCCGCTCTGGTCTGTGCTGCAGAACCGGCACGCGCATTCAGTCTTGTATAGGCATCCAGAGCCGTAGAATACTGACCCAGTTCGTATGCAAGAGAGGAGGCACGTTCCAGAGACTCCGTACAGAAGCGGCTGTTCTCACTCCGGGATGCGGCAAGCAGGTTTTCAAGAGCCTTTGCCTTGTCCCCGCCATCCAGGTTTATCAGGCCCAGATAATAGTTGGCGTCGGTCCTGTATGCGCCCTGTGGATAAGCGGACAGATATTTCTCGAATGCAGTGCCGGCACTCTTGTAGCTGCCTTTTGTAAACAGCAGTTCGGCCGATGTGTATGTCAGCGAATCCTTCTCGTCAGCTGCGACAGGAGCCATACCTGCAGTTTTTCCAGCATAGGCGATATACTGGTCAACCTTACCGGTCTCGACATAGACACTCCTGAGGTCACGCATCGCAACCGCGGCCTCATCGCTGCCCGGATAGTTCTCAATGACTTTCCGATATGCAGGTATGGCCTTGTCATAATCGTCATTCTGATAATATATGAGTGCGGTTTCAGCCAGAGCCTTTCTTGCCAGATCACTCTTGGGATAATCTGAAGCAAGACGGTTGTAAGCGTCAATCGCCTTCTGCGACTGGTCCATCTCGACAAATGCGCGTGCCTCCTCGTATAGGGCCGAGGCGCAGTATGACGATGCCGGATAGTCCTTGCAGAGACGCTCCATCACATCGGCCTTGCCCTTGTAATCCTTGCGGAGTCCCTTGCACAGACCGGTACGGAACAGAGGATAGTCACCGCCCTGCGGCCAGATAGTCAGAGACTTGCCGTAGTATTCCTCGGCCAATGAATAATCGTGATCGTAGAAATAGCAGTCACCCAGTCTTGAGCAGGCATCTGCCAGGACTTCGTCCGATACGCCCTTCGAGTACTTCCCTATCAGGATCTTCCAATTTAAAACAGCATTGTCCCAGTCTGACATATTGTACGATGCATAACCCGCTCCGTACAGAGCCTGTCCGTACAGTCTGTTGTCAGTAGTCATCAGGGTGTATTTGTAATAATCTGCGTAAGCCTGTCTGAAATAATCGCTGCGACCGGCCTTGGCCATTCTGAAATAACTCTCAGCACGCCAGAAACTTGCATCAGCGGCAACCTGACTGCTGCAGCCGGTCATTCCGATGGCCTTTCCCAGATAATCGGCGGCATCGGCATATCTGCCGTTTGCATACAGTTCAATGCCTCTGTTGTAGAGAAGCTGCTGTCTGGCCTTCTGGATACCATTGTCAGGATTGTGAATCTTTTCGATGGATGCCAAAGCGGCATCATAGTTGGTTGACTGCATATAGACATCTACCAGACGTTCGCTCACCCTGCTGCGGAAAGCCGAATTCGGGAAATCGTTCAGGAATCTTTCAGATGCGGCCACCGGATCAGCAAACAATGCGCCGCCAGCATCCTGCACCGACATCACATAATTGTAGAGAGCCTGTTCTGTCAGGCTACGGTTCGCGGTCATTGATGCGGCACGCTCAAACTGGAACAGAGCCTGTGCAGTATCCCCACATTCCAGAGACGACAGGCCCATGTGCAGCCAAGCATTCTGTGCCAGTTCGTCCTCCTTGTCCGTAACCTTGCCGAGGAATTCCGGTCCCATAGCAAAATCGCCTGTCTGGAACTTTGACATACCCAGCTGATACAGGTCAAGTCTAGCCGAATTGTC
>JAZUJU010000177.1:0-19485 GCA_045642985.1 Bacteroidaceae bacterium
CCGTTGGGATTCAAACCCAAGACCTTCAGAACCGGAATCTGACGCTCTATTCAGCTAAGCTACGGGGCCCTATGACTGGTTTGCGCTGTAAAGATAATGCTTTTTTCGGCTCATTGCCTAATGTAGCGCAAGCTTTTGACCTCATCACACACTAGGCAGCATTCACAAATCCACAAAATGATTCTCAAATCCACATTCTGTTTCACAGTTTCACAAAATCTCAAATTCACAAATCGTTTGGTGGGGCGCAAATGCAGTTATAACTTTGCATCACCGAAACGACAAACAAAAAAAACAATATTTTGTACATCAAAAAAATCAATTTCGCCCTTTTCCTGGTACTTGCCATTGTTGCTGGTTTCAGTTTCTGCGCCTTGTATATGTCCAGCAGCGACCAGACCGATCTTCTCAACGGTGACATTTCAAAAGCGTCACGCTATAATAATGTAAAGGAGGACCCGGAGATGGCTGTGATTGTCGAAAAACTCCAGAACGACACCGTGTTCTTCAATCAGACAATGCAGTCCGTCCGGTTTCTCAAGGAAAGGGTAACATCGCTCGCCTCTCTTTCTGAGGAGACAGCCAAAATATGCGGTGACATCCCGGAACTGAGTTCAAATGTGCCTGCCATGAATTCCATTTCGGCCAAGGCATACAACACCAGCGCCATGTTTGACGTTGTAGGCAATGAGCTCGAGGGCATCGCAAGCGGAAAAAAGTCTTCCGAATACGAGCAGGCGGCAAACACCGCTTTCGTCGGCTTTCAGAAAATCGAGAACCGTCTGGATGCCGGAAAGGCTTTTGTGGAAAGCGCAGGCAACTACCTCTCCGAAAAGAATGTTGAAGAAAACGAAGATCTCGCGGGACTCGTTGCCCTGTGGTCTGTATATTGCGCACAGAATGCCGCTCTTATGGAGAACGAAAACGATTTGAAATACTGGGGTGACAAACTCACTACCGATGATGTTACAGTCCAGGCTCTCAAGGATTTTAAAATAATAATTGGACGCTGGGACTTTCATAAAGATTTTAACAATGCAGTTGCCCTAGGGTTCCAGAACATGAGCTCTCTCACTGAAGCTCAGGAAATGCAGAACCTTAACAGAATTTTCAACCCGGCCCTGCAGTTTGATGCTTTAGACCAGAAGAATCCCGGCAATCTTGCCACACCAAAGAATATGCTGGTAGACCAGAATGCTTTCAATCCTATTGCGACTATGGAAAAAGCTGTTGGCAATCAGCCAATAATAAGATAACAATGCTCTGAAACATCATTTCAGATAAATGACAGCCGTAAGACATTCGTGAAAACACAATCAAAATACCTGCTGTTTGGGTTATGGGTTCTGCTCATAACCCATTCGGCTTTTGCGGACTGTCAGACCATATATCAGTACAGACAGGCCGATGCGACTATCTGTTTCTTCAACAGGGACCAGTCGCAGTACATTCCTTTTCTGATGAGGCGCTATCAGAGAAGCCGCGCGCTGCACTCTCAAATCTGGGGGGAACTCCCTGAACAGGCTCCGTTCATGATGCTTTCGGACTGGGAGGATGACGGCAACGGAGGTGTTGCAGCAATGCCGCACACACTTATTCAGATAGGTATGGCACCACTGAACATGTCATATTATATCAGTCCGTCGAATGAGCGCTACGACCATCTTTTCAAGCACGAGCTCACCCACGTAATAATGGACGACAAGACCAACCGCGTAGACAGAGGCTGGCGCGCTTTCACAGGAACCAAAGTGGTGCCCAATTCGGAATATCCCGTCAGTGCGCTATGGAGCTACTTCAACACTCCACGCTGGTATTGTCCCCGCTGGTATCACGAGGGCATTGCCTGCTTTATGGAAACATGGCTTGCCGACGGAGCTGGCCGCAGCCTGGGAGGATACGATGAAGCCTATTTCCGCACACAGATCAAGGAAGGCCGACAGCTGTTTTCCATTGTCGGTCTCGAAACCGAGGGTTCCACGACCGATTTCCAGCAGGGAGCCACATCTTATCTGTACGGCACGCGATTCGTAAATTACCTTACCCTCAAATACGGTTTTGACAATCTGGTCCGTTTCTATAACCGTACCGAAGACAGCCGCACATCGTATATCCGCCAGTTCAAGGATGTGTATGGCAGCAGCCTGAGGCAGGTGTGGAGCGACTGGCAGGAGTATGAAAAGAAGCATCAGGAGGAAAATCTTGAGAAAATCGCCGAATATCCGCTGACACAGGTAAATGGCTTCACGTCACTTCCTGTCGGCGGAATGTCTCCAATGATCATTGACGAAGAACGGAGGGTGGCTTATGCCGCAACGAACCACAAGGGAGACCTGGCACAGATAGTGGAACTGCAGTTGGACTCGGACGCAAAGCCGCACAGGCTTGCCTATGTTGAAGATCCTGCGATGTATCAGATAAGCTATCTGGCCTACGACAAAAAAGGCGGACGTCTGTTCTGGACGGAACGAAACAGCAAGATGCGAAGTCTGGTCGTGTACGACCTCGCGAAAAAGAAAATCACCAAGGAGCTGAAGTATCATAGGGTTTACGATCTCTGCTACGACAATGTCAGAGGCGGACTCTATGCCCTTATGAGCAACGGAGGTGTGATTCATCTCGTCAAATACGACCCGTCATTGGAAAAAAGAGAAGTTCTATACAGTTTTCCCTTCGGAGTCAGTGTGAGTGATCTGGATGTATCACACGACGGAAAGAATATCGTAGTTGCCATTCTTGGCACAAAAGGCCAGCAGTCGCTGGTGATGTTCAGCGTAGACGACCTGGAAGACAACAGTCCGACCTCCCAGACCCTTTACACACTCTACGACTCCAATCTCACGCAGTTCCGTTTCAGTGCCGACGACAGCCGTCTGGTGGGTACCAGTTATTACACAGGCGTGGCCAACATCTGGGAATACGATATGGCCACAGGCGACTTCAATCTGCTGTCAAACACACAGACTGGCCTGTACGCCCCTTATCTTGCCGCCAACGATACAATATATGCCCTCGAATCCCATTCTGATGGAATGTCTCCTGTCGTTTTTGAACGGCAGGTGCTCAGCGATGCCAACAGCGTTGGATTTCTCGGTCAGAAGGCGTACAATGCGAATCCGGACATTGCAGAGCTGTCAACTCTGAAAGATGAGTTCCCCGACATCAGTTTCGGGCAGGTTTACGATTCCATCAAGGTATACAGTCCTTTCAAAGAGATAAGATTTCAGGGAGCGTATCCCGACATCAGCGGATTTGTGGACAGGAAGGCTTGGAACAATGTCACTCCAGTGTTAGGGTATCATTTCGCATTCTACGACCCGCTGTCGCTGTTTTCCATTAATCTTGTGCTGGGAGCGTCTCCCTGGAGCAACAACGCCTGGAAGAACCGTTTTCACGCCAGCGCGGATATAAAGTACTATTACTGGCAATTGAACGCGGCCTGGAACCCGACCTGTTTCTACGACCTTTTCGGTCCGAGAAGGGCTTCCAGAAAAGGCTACAATGTTTCTCTGTCATACAATCGCAGACGAAGTATGCAGCCACCCTTCTCCATAGATTGGGGCGCGGCAGTTGCCCATTACGGAGATATGGACGCTCTTCCGCTGTATCAGGATATTGGTGTTCAGGAGGGAATCACCTCGTTCCAGACTGCCAACGCTTATTTCAACGTAGGCAAGTCACTCGCCTCGATGGGGGCTGTTACGGTGGAGCAGGGCTACAACGTGCTCGTCAACGCATATACCTATCTTGCCGACGGCAAGTTCTTCCCGTCGCTGGACATCTCAGGTGACCTGGGTTTCCTGCTTCCGGTAGGCCAGCACAATTCCTTCTGGATCAAGGCCTGTGCAGGCCAATCGTTCGGTGACAGAGGCTCGGTATTCGGCAATTCATACTTCGGAGGTTTCCGCAACAATTATGTGGATAACGGTGCCGTAAACCGCTACCGCACGTTGAATGCTATGCCGGGCGCCTACATCGACCAGATCAGTGCCCACAATTATGCCAAATTCACGGGAGAGATAAACTTCTGCCCCATACGCTTCAATAATTTCGGAGCTCTGCAGTGCTATCCGAATTACATTCAGTTCAATGTGTTCGCCAACGACCTGATGACGGACAGATGGGGTAACGGATACATTGAGAACCGGCGCAATTATATAAGTACCGGTTCACAGGTGAACATACAACTGGTATCGTTCTCTTCGCTGAAGACCACTCTTTCCTTCGGATATGCACGCGTGTGGGGAGGCGGTTTGAACCGGGGAGAGTTCATGGCATCGCTGAAACTGCTGTAAGCCGGATTTCTCCGCACAGTTTCAGTCTTGCCAAGTGTCACCAGTCTATAGGCTGCAGTCCGTGGTCAGACAGCCACTTGTTGGTCTGACTGAAGTGATGATTGCCGAAGAATCCGGCGTATGCGGACAATGGCGACGGATGGACGGACTGCAGTACAAGATGGCGCGAACGGTCAATCACGGCACCCTTCTTCTGGGCAGACGAGCCCCAAAGTATGAACACCAGATTTTCGCGCTCCGCATTCAGTTTGCTGATAACCGCATCGGTGAATGTCTCCCATCCCCTGCCCTGATGCGATCCCGCCTGATGCTGGCGTACGGTCAGAGTGGCGTTCAGCAGCAGTACGCCCTGACGCGCCCAGCGGGTCAGATTGCCGGTCTGGGGTATAGGCCTGCCCAAATCGTTCTGTATTTCCTTGAAAATGTTCTGAAGCGAAGGAGGATACTGCACGCCGTCGTTAACCGAAAAGCAGAGGCCGTGAGCCTGACCCGGCCCGTGATACGGATCCTGCCCGATAATGACGACCTTGACCTGCTCGAAAGGGCATAGGTCGAAGGCATTGAATATAAGTTTTGCGGGAGGGTAAACCGTTCCGCTGCCATACTCCTGACGGACAAAATCAGTCAGTGTCTTGAAGTAGGGCTTGTCAAATTCGTCCTGAAGTCTGGCCTTCCAGCTTTCGTCTATTCTAACCTCCATCACCGGTAAAAAATCAAATCAGTTGGATTCCGGCTGCGGCACATGCCCTGCGCTGTTCTTCAGGCCAGATACTCGCCTGAATCTCACCGATATGCGCCTTCTGCAGGAACAGCATACACAGGCGCGACTGTCCTATACCTCCGCCTATGCAGAGCGGCAGTTCTCCGGCCAGAAGACGACGGTGAAAATACAGTTCCCTGCGCTCCTCCTGACCGCACAGAGCCAGCTGTCGAAGCATGGACGCTCCATCCACACGTATTCCCATTGATGAAAGCTCCATGGCACGTTCAAGTATTGGATTCCAGACAAGGAGATCACCGTTCAGGCCAATGTATCCTTCATCGTTAGGTGTGCTCCAGTCATCGTAGTCTGGAGCGCGGCGGTCATGAGGCTCCCCATCGCCAAGCTTGGCACCTATGCCCATAATGAACACAGCCCCGTATTCCCGGGTGATGGCATCCTCGCGTTCTTTCGGCGTCTTGTCGGGATACATTGCACGCAATTCCTCGGAGTGGATGAAGAACACCTCGCGCGCCAGGAACGGTTCAAGTTCGGGATATGTCTCGTTTATGAGATACTCCGTGCGGAGCATAGCCGAATAGATTTTCCTGACAATACGTTTAAGGAAACTGATATTCCTGTCCTCGGGCAGTATCGTACGCTCCCAGTCCCACTGATCCACATAGAGCGAGTGCAGATTACCCAGGCTTTCATCGGCACGGATGGCGTTCATATCGGTATAGATGCCGTATCCGGGTTTGACATCGTATTCTGCAAGAGTCAGGCGCTTCCACTTTGCCAGCGAATGCACCACTTCGGCGCGGGCATCGTCAAGATCGCGTATCGGAAATGTGACCGCACGTTCCACGCCGTTCAGATCATCATTGATACCCATTCCCTTGAGTACGAACAGCGGGGCCGTAACACGTCTCAGCTGAAGTCCGGTCGAAAGATTCTGCTGAAAGAAATCCTTAATCAGCTTGATGCCCTGTTCCGTCTGCCTCAGCGACAGAATCTGGCGGTAATCCTTAGGTAAAATCAGGTAGCTCATAATAGAATCAATACCACTTTACATTGCTAATTGAGTCACTGCGCTTCTTGACACGCAACAGGTCGGCGACCATACTCGAATTGGCCTGCAGCGAGAAATTATACGACAAGTACGGTTTCATTACGACACTACAGGTCATGGTAAAGCAGTGAAGGTCGCGGGTTATGTTCAGTGTTGTAGTAGTGAAATCGTGATTCTCAAAATCCCACCCTGAAGTGAAGTTCATATTCCACTTGTTTGTCAGTTTCAGGTTGCCCGACATGTTAAGGCTGTGGGTAAAGCCATACGGGTAACGCATCCTGTCAGGGTTAATCGGTGCTCTTGTATCCTCACGCATAGTAATACCGTACGAGAACGACAGAGACCACTGCGGTGCGAACTTTACATAGCCGTCCTCGTCGAGCTCCACGCCGCCACCCCTGCCTTTGCCGCCGGAACCTCCATCCTTGCCCGGAGCCCTTTCCGTCGTCACTTCTTCGTCGTCACCTGAATTTCCGCCTTCCTCACCGCGATGCTTCAGCTTGTTCAGCTTGTCACGCCATTCCTTTAAGGTGTTGTTGGAGAACGTGTAGGACAGGTTCTGGCTCATGCCCTGAAAACGGCCGAACCTTCCGTATGAGTACTCCGTACGGTCGCCCACCACCACTCTGCCGTCCTTGTCGAACTCGTAGGCGTATGTGGCGAAGACCGCATTCAGGCTGAAAGTATACTTCTTGGTGAGTTTGAGTCTGATATTGGTGTTCAGATTGCTCCACGGACGTTTTTCCGCAGCCAGATTATACGACATGCTGGCACCCAACTGGTCTATGATGCTGATTTTTCTGACACCTGTAGTATCCTTATCGGAACGGACTTTCATCTCAACGTTGTTCGAGATGCTCATCGAGATGCTTCCGGTTTTGCCCTGGGGGGCTGTTCCGTACATCATTCCCGCATAAGGCGAATAAGCCACAGTACGGACCTCACCATCCTTGTCCGTGTAGGTATAGGAGTCATAGAAGCCGTATTTGGGATCGCTGAAGTCTGGAGCCATACTGTACGAAACCTGCGGAGTAAACACATGACGCACCATTATCAGCTTGTCTCCGAAAATCTTATTCCAGAGTTGTGAGGGCTGATAGAAGCCGTACATTTTCGTGTTGGCCGACACCGAGAAATTGTAGTTATAGACGCGGTTGAAGCCGTAGACAGTATCCCGTTTAACGGCATTGGCATCGTAGTCCCAGCTCTGAAGTACCTTTGACGTGTACCATCGCGAAGTGTAGTTGAACGAAGGAGTGATGTTGATGTTCTTCAGTATCTGGAAGGTCGCACTAACCGGTATGGAGTGGCGCATGCCGTTGTTCCAGTCCCTGACCAGACTGGACTTGAACAAGCGGTCCTCCTTGGTTGTGATACTGTTGCTGAGAGTACCGTTGTAGGTAAACGATATCTTCTCGTACCACTTGCTGTCTCCGGCAGACTTCCTGCGCTTGAACGGATATACTCTGTTCAATGATACAGTCAGCGAAGGCAGTGATACGGAAAGCGTTGAATCGCGCATGTTCTGCGAAAGGTTCATAGATGTAGCAATAGACGCACCTATGCGCGGAAAATTTCTGGAATAGCTGATACTCGATGTCCTGGTACTCTGCGATGAGAGCGCCGGATTGTAAAGGCTTGTCAGATTGGAGCGTTCATAGCTTGTAGTGGCAAAGTTGACACTGGCGGAAAAGTTGCTGTTCGGATTCTTCTTGGGATCCTGACGATGGCTCCAGCGCACCTTGAAATCTTTGGTGACCGAATAGTCCGGCAGTCCCTTGTCGCCGACCTTGGTTACCAGATAACTGACATAGAAGTTGCCCGAGTACTTGTATCGTTTCTTGTAGTTGCTCTCGCCCGACAGGCCCCAGGAACCTTTAGTGAAGATTTCTCCGAGCAGTTTGAAATCAATCTTGTCGGATATGGCAAAATAGTAGCCGCCGTCCTTCAGATAAAAGCCGCGCTGCATCTCGTCACCGTATGTCGGCATTATGATACCCGATGCGTAATCGCTGTTGGTAAACGGAAAGAATCCGAACGGGATGACTATTGGCAGCGGTACGCCGAGCAGTTCGAGATATGCCGGACCGAACACGACATCCTTTCCCGGTCTGACCTTTGCTCTGGATATCCTTATGCCGAAGTGAGGATCCTCGTGATCTTCGCAGGTGGTGTAAATGCCGTTTTCAATGTAATAGTCACCATCAGGACCCTTCTTGGCATCACGGCTTGTCATATAGCCCTCACCCTGCTGCGTGACGACGTGGTTGATGTAGCCTTTTTTGGTCTTGATGTTGTAACTCATATGAGTCGATTCGTAAGGCGTTGTGCCCTCGGTAAACACCGGGGTTCCCTGCCACTGACCGAGAGAGTCCTGCACACCGTCGGCATAGACCAGACTGCTGTCTATCTGCATTCTGATAATCTGCGCCTCGAGTTCTATGTTCTGGTATTTGACCTTGCTGGCTCCGAACAGCGATGCGTCACCGCCCATCACCCATGCCATCGAGTCGGTCGATTCATATTCGACAGGCGCATCGAGCGGTTTGTCACCACTGGCAATGGAATCAACGGAAATTGAGTCTGTTAGGATGGAGTCGGCTGCAACGGAGCCAAAGGATACTGAATCGGCAAGTTCCATCGGGACAGACGGAAATGCGGCAGAATCTGCCGGCATCAAGTCTGTGGTCAGAGAATCGTGGGGAAAGAATTGACCTGACAGGGAGTCGGCTGACAAAGTATCCGGAAGCACCATAAGCGCCACCAGCAGTACAACCGTCTTCAATAACTTTCCGCTCATCCGATACCCAAATTCCGTATCAAAACGCGAAGTTAGGTATTATTCTCCAAATAAACGGGCGCACGCGGCAAATAATGTGCTGTAGCGCACGCGTTGGGATGGCTTGCGTTACCGGAACAGTTCGCACCATTCCCGGAAACGGGCCAGCGAACGTTCGCCGAACTTGCTCAGGCTGCGCTCAACCTGAGCTACGGTTTTCTCCTCGTCGGGACGGGTCTTGGAATAGAACTTGTCGGCAAAGCAGATGATGATTTCTTCGATTGATACAGGCTGCATGTCACGATGCGGTATCGGCAGATTCTTCGCCTCAATCTCCTCGAGCGTCAGTCCTGTGCCGGTGTGCCGCTCACACACAAGCGCATGGCGCGGCAGTCCCTCGCCGCGCAGCAGTTCCGCTCCAAGAAATCCGTGAGCAATGTACGGATTGGTTCCAAAGCAATGGATAGGCTCTGCATCTGTCAGAAAAATTCCAATATCATGAAGCATCGCAGCCTCTTCCAGGAAACATTCGTCCACGCCAAGTTCGGGATGTGCAGCCGATATTGCCAGAGACTTGTCCGCCACACATCTGCTATGCGTCTCCAGGAGCTCGTACAGCGCTCTGTCGTCAGAGTAGAACTTGTCGTACAGTCTTCTCCAGTCGAGAGTTGTCATCTTACAGGTCTGATAACGTATGTGTATTCGTAGATTCCCGGATGCAGCTTGTAACGGTCAATCGGAGTCGAGCCCCAACTGTCACGGCAGCCAAGTCCGTACTGTGCCTGATCTATGTGAACCACGGTGAAATCGCGCGGTTCCAGATCGCCGGAATGGCGGTTATGCTTGTCCGCGCCGTCATCGAGATCGGCTGTCAGATAATTCAGAGAGGACATCTGGAGAGGCATCGTACCATAGAACTCAAGTCCCTTTCCAGCCGCGTTCAGGACCTTCCAGTTTCTGACATCGGTCTTGTTTCCCGACTCCTGCGGACGTATGTATGGATAGTACTGGTCTGCCACAGTCTGGCTGTACAGTCCTATGTGCTCGGACAGATATCTGTCAGAATAATTCTCACCAGGTCCTCTGCCGTAATATTCAATGCGGTCAAACTCTCCGGCCATAACCATCGTCATTCCGACCCTGAACATATCTGTCTTGCAGCCGGACGCATCGAGTTTCTGCGTGATGACTACGCTGCCGTCGTTTCCGAACAGATATGACAGTGACAGTGTCGAAGCAGCTGCAGTAAGCATATAGTTCACATCTATTCTGACCTGACCCTCTCCGTCTGTAATCTTGAATTCTGCCAATCTGTAGCCGGGCTGTTTCCAGGCATTCATCCTGCGTTGCAGTCCTGCGCCGAAATCATTGTCTGTCGGAGCACGCCAGAAATCGCTCTGAAGGCTGAAGCCCTTCTCCGTGTACTGTTTCCCGTCTACATCGATGTACTCAATCCATCCCGAACGCCTGTTGAAGGTGTAATCCACTCCGCCGGCGCTGACCTTGACCCAGGCAAGAGCCTCGTCGACAGTGCAGTTCGAGCCATCCTGAGCAGTTACAAGTTCCGACTGCTCCGGGAAATCATAAGCCCTCACCTGGAACTGGTCGCGTGCCACGGCATAGCCGGCCTTGAGCAACGGCGTATCCTCCTTCAGCACGAATTCAAATCCCAACAGAAGTTCTCCGTCGGCAGGTGCCGAGGCGATGGCTCTGGCAATCGCTGACGACTTGAACTCACGGGTCTGCTGCGGCAGGACAGACGGCACTGCGGCTGTTCCGCCGGCCAGCTGGCTGCCGTCCAGAAGCAGGCTCCACCGTATCTCGTATGCGCTCAAATCCGTAAAGAAATTCTCGTTGAAGATGTTGAAGACACCCTTTGCTGCATTGACCGGAGTAATCCAGATGCTCTGATACTGCTGTCGCACTTCAAAGGCGTGCGGGTTGTACCGGCGGTCCGGCGCAATTATTCCGTTGCAGTTGAAATTCTGGTCGGATGCCGGATAACGGCCCTCGTCACCGCCGTACAGGAATATGGTCTTCCCCTTGTCGTTCTTTCCGAAAACGGCCTGATCCACAAAGTCCCAGATGAATCCGCCCTGAAGCGCGTCGTTGGAACGGATGATGTCCCAGTACTCCTTGAATCCGCCTTCGGAATTGCCCATTGCATGCGCATACTCGCACATTATGAACGGCCGCTGATGTCTCGGATCCTTGCCGTAATTTGCCAGTTCGGCGTAGTCAGGATACATCGGGCAATATATGTCGCAGTGATCCAGAGCATTGCGTGCGCCTTCGTACTGAACAGGGCGGGTAGTATCGTAGTCCTTGATCCATTTGTAGCAGTCGATGAAGTTCTGACCGTCACCGGCCTCGTTGCCCAGTGACCAGAAAATGACCGACGGGTGGTTCTTGAAACTTTTCACATTGCGCTGGTTCCTTTCAAGATGCGCTTTGGCAAACTGTCTGTTGCGTGCCAGTGACGATGCTCCGTAGCCCATTCCATGACTCTCGACATTGGCCTCGGCCACCAGATATATTCCGTACTCGTCGCACAGGTCGTACCAGCGCGGATCGTCAGGATAATGGCTCGTCCTGACGGCATTGATGTTCAGTTCCTTCATGATACGGATATCCTGAACCATTCTCTCGACGGGGACTACATAACCGCCGTACGGATCCATCTCGTGACGGTCAGCGCCCTTGAACAGGACAGGTTGTCCGTTGACCAAGACCTGAGTTCCCTTGAGTTCAATCTTGCGGAAGCCGACTTTCTGCGGAATCACCTCAATCACCCTGTCTCCATCCTTCAGCGTCAGATACAGGCTGTACAGATTCGGCGTTTCGGCCGTCCATTTTGCCGGAGACCTGACGGGTATCTCACATTCAGCCATGCCCTGCGAGACTTTCATATCGCGCGCCGCGATCTCCCTGCCGTCCATATCACACAACGAAATGCCTACGCTCTTACCGTCAGCTTTCAGGGCCGATACGGAAATCTTGAGCGTAGCGTTCCGGTACTTCTCATCCAGATCGGTCACTATCCGTATGTCCTCAAGCGACGCATCGCCCGGACGGGCATACATATAGACCTCGCGGGCTATTCCGGTAAAACGCCAGAAATCCTGATCCTCGAGCCAGCTGCCGTCGCACCATCTCATGACCTGCATGGCGATAAGGTTATCCTGCCCCGGACGTATCAGGTCGGTAATATCAAACTCGGCGGCCACTTTGCTGTCCTCACTGTATCCCGCCAGAGAGCCGTTCACCCACAGTTTCAGGTTCGACGTGGCCGAGCCGACATGCACATAGATACGCTTGCCCTGCCACGACTCCGGAACGGCGAAGGAACGGCGGTACGAGCCCACATAGTTGTTTCTCTCCTCGATGAAAGGAGGATTGTTCGCGAACTGGTTTGTCCACGGATAAGACACGTTGGTGTAGATCTTGTCACCGTAGCCGTTCATTTCGAAGAGTCCCGGAACGGGGAAAGAGGTCCAGTCGCTGTCATCATACCCTATCGCATAGAATCCCTCCGGACGTTCATTGGCATTGGTGACGAATCTGAAGCGCCAGTCGCCCTCCATTGACAGATACAGACCTGAAGCACTCTTGTCTGCCTGTCGGGCCAGGTCCAAATTTTCGTACGCGAAATAGTCAGACACAGTTTCCTTTCGGTTAATCTGGTTCACTTCGGGGTCAAGCCACTCAGGCTGCTGTGCGGCAACCGGCATTACACCGGCAAAAGCCGCCAATGTCATCAGGAGTTTTCTCATATCATTCGGTTTTGTGCCACGAAAATAGCAAAAAATCATAGAATAAACATATCTTTGTAAAACTATAAATAGGTCAGATAATGTCAGACAAATACAATTCTTCCGGCGTCAGATTCAAGCCAGGCAACTATATGTTCCCCGCTACGCTGGTACTGTTCGCCATAGTTATGTGGTGGCTGATGGGAATCCATTACCACGACCTGCTGCTCAAGATTGAAAGCCGCACACTCTTTCTGTCATCGGGTATGTTCTTCGGCGAAAAGATGCAACTGGCCGGAGGACTGCTTCTGTATGTGAGCTGTTTCCTTACCCAGTTTCTCAAATACCCGCTGTTCGGAGCCGCTCTGATTGTGCTGATGTGGTGCGGCACAGTACTGCTGACCAGACGGGCGTTCAAACTGGATGGGGCTCTGACCGCTCTGGCATTCATACCTGCCGCGCTGCTGGCTGCGGAGATAATGAGCCAGGGATACATGATCTACATACTCCGTGTTCAGGGATGGTTCTTCTCGCCCACTCTGGGATACATCATATCGCTGTGTACCATTCTGTTTCTTGACAGAATCGGGAACATACGGAAAAGAAGCGCTGTCGCAGCATTGTGGGTCATAGCCGGATATGCGCTGTGCGGTCCCTACGCCCTCCTTGGTGCATTAGCTTCGACTGTCAGGACCGTCACCACAGACTGGAAGAAAGGTGCTGTCCCATCAGCCGTCGTTCTGTTTTTCATCATAGCCGCGCCACTGTTCTGGGCCGGGCAAGTCTATTACACCGGTCGCGTGGCCGACGCTTACATAGCGGCATTACCCAAACTGCCAGGTCTGGGGCAGTACTTCTCAATCTGGCTGCCGTTCATTCTTCTGGCTCTGTTCACACTGGCCGCCAGCTGCGCCTGTTGGAAATATTCTTTGAAAGATAGTGTGCGCGCCGAACGCGCATTGCAGAGTCCCCTGCTATATGTATCGATAATAGTTGTCACTATCATCATCGCCCGCGCATTCTGGTACAGCGACCCCGTCTATCTGACAGAGATGAAAATGGATGCCGCATTGGAGAGGAAGGACTGGAAGGAAGTCACGAGGATAATGAGCCGTGACACCGAACGCTTCGCCAGCTACAACGAGCGCGTCTATCACAGACGTTCCGGAAAGCTGGAAGGGACCAGAGGAGCCGAGCGCAACGACATCGTAGCCGAATACCGCTACCGTTTCCATCAGCCCACCAGAGTCATGGTCATGTACAAGAACCTTGCCCTGCTGCGTCTCGGCACTGCCGGCTCCCAGGCCTTCTGCTATGCCGACGGCGACTATGAGCCGAAGGTTCCCATCTATATGTCGCTGTCCACGCAGTGTGCCAAGCAGCTCTACCTGAACTACGGTCTGGCAAACTGCTGCTACCGCTGGTGCATCGAAGACGCCGTGGAGTTCGGTTGGAGCGCTGAGACCCTGATTTACGCTATCAGATCGACTCTGGCAATCGAAGACTGGAACATAGCCGAGAAATACATTTCTGTTCTTGAGCTGTCGCCCGTTCACCGGAAATGGGCACACGGGCAACGGGCCCTCCTGCATCATCCGGAACTTCTCAGGGAGTCCCCCGAATACAGAGACATTATCCCAATGCTGACCACATCCACGATGGTGACATCCGACGAAGCTATGACCGAGAAGTTCCTGTTGCAGCAGTTCCGCGCATATAGCCGGAAAGGAGCGACCCCTCAGGGTAGCGATGCCGCAATGCTCTGGACTCTGTATTCCCAGGATATTGACAGCTTCTGGAGGGAACTGTCAATCTGGATTGAGACGCATCCCGATTCAGACATACCGCGTCATTACCAGGAAGCCGCGTATCTGTACAGTAATCTCGAAGGCGACGGTCAGATAAACGTCAGTCCCGATGTTGCCAAAAGCTACAGGGACTTTATGTCGTTCGTCTCGCACCACCCCGTAGAGAACATCCACGAGATGAGCTATCTGTACGAAAAGAAGTTCGGCAGGACCTTCTACTACTTCTATTATTTCGTCAGAGACCAGAAGTCACATTGATTCCGAAAAAGAAAATGAAAAAAGCATATTTCCCACTCCTGCTGCTGACCTTGACAGCTTGTACGGCGAAGGCCCCGACGCAGTTTGTCCAGGATCAGGCAAAGCCTTCAATCCATCCGGACTACACCGACATTACCATACCGTCCAACATCGCCCCTATCAACTTCAGCATTGATGACGAAGCGGAAAAGTTCGTCACAGTGATGAAATGCGGCGACAGCGAGTTCACGACAAAGGGACGCACTGCAGCTGTCCCGCTTCGCAGATGGCGCAGGCTGCTGGCCTCAGGAGACCGCATCGATGTGACTGTATATGCCTACAGGAATGGCGGCTGGAAACAGTTCACTCCGTTCACGATGAATGTGGCGGAACCCATAGACCCGTACATTTCGTACCGTCTCATTCCGCCCGGTTACCAGTGCTTTGAGCAACTCACCATCAACCAGCGCGACCTGACATCGTTCCGCACCAAGGTCATCTTCTGCAATTCGACAATCCAGTACGACGACAAGCACGGCAGTTGCATCAACTGCCACCATTACCGCAACTACAAGACCGACAACATGCAGTTCCATATCAGACAGTACAAGGGCGGAACAGTAATGGTTGTCAACGGAGAGCTGCGCAAACTGAATCTGAAGACGGATTCCACGATTTCCGCCGGCGTCTACCCCGCCTGGCACCCCACGCACGATTATGTAGCCTACTCGACCAACCAGACGCGCCAGGCTTTCGTAATGTCCGGAAAGAACCGCATTCAGGGATACGATGCCTTCAGCGATCTTATTCTGTATGACATCAATGCCAACGAGGTGAGCATAATCGAGAACAGCCCCAACGATTTCGAATGTTATCCGGCCTGGTCACCCGACGGCAGAACCCTGTATTATGTCTCCGCGCATTTCCCGTTCGAGGTCAAGGACGGCGAAATCCGCGAGAACGAGATGATTCCATACCTCGATCAGATACACTACGACCTGTATACCAAACCGTTTGACCCTGAAACCGGCACATGGGGCCGGAGCTGGAAAATGATAGATGCTGCAGCAATGGAGAAGAGCATCACCCTGCCGCGCGTGTCACCCGACGGCAACTACCTGATGTTCGCTATGGGACATCACGGAGTCCTTCACCTATATAATAAGGATGCAGACCTGTTCCTCCTGGATCTCAGGACGGGCCGGTGCCGCTCTGTAGCAGAGCTCAACAGCCGGGAGTCCGAAAGCTACCATTCCTGGTCAAGTAACGGGAAATGGCTGATTTTCAGTTCAAGAAGGGAGAACGGCGTGGTCACCAGACCATTCATCGCATATTTCAAGGAGGACGGGACTTTCACCAAGCCATTCGCTCTGCCGCAGAAGGATCCCGAGTTCTCAAAGGAATTCCTTATGGCCTTCAACATTCCGGAATTCATGATAGAGCCTGTGAAAATATCCAGTCACAAGTTTGCCAGATTTGCCAACAGGCACGATGCCGAAGCCGTAGGATTCAGGCCCAAGAGAGAGGACCCGTCATTGAATTGATCACCACAGAAGACTTTTTATGAGGACACTGTACAGAAGACTGCTGCTCACGCTGATGCTGATGCTGTCAGTCGGCCTTGGAATAACCGCACAGGAACAGTTTACCGTAGTTATCGATGCCGGACACGGTGGGAAAGACCCTGGAGCCGTAAGCGGTAAAAGTCAGGAAAAGAGCATTAACCTGAAAGTTGCTCTGAAGCTTGGCGAACTCATTGAGAAGAACTGCAGCAATGTTAAAGTAATCTACACGCGCAAGACCGACGTGTTTGTCGAACTGTACCGTCGTGCCGAAATAGCCAACAAGGCCGACGCCGACTTCTTTATATCGATTCACACCAATGCAGCCAAGAGTACCAGCGCTCACGGAGCCGAAACATACCTGCTCGGTTCAGAGGAGAACCGCACCAGCGCCAACCTTAGCGTCGCCATGGAGGAAAACCGCGCCATCCTGCTGGAAAATGACTACGAAGCCCATTACGAAGGTTATGACCCCAACAGTCCAGAGAGCCAGATAATATTCGAGTTCATGCAGAACGAATACCAGAAGGAGAGTCTGGGAATGGCCACACTTGTCCAGGAGCAGCTGGTAGGGCACGCAAAACGCTTTGACCACGGAGTTCATCAGGCCGGTTACCTTGTGCTTTGGAAAAGCGCAATGCCGAGCATACTCGTCGAATTAGGCTACATCTCCAACCAGACTGACAGGAATTACCTCATATCAAGCAAGGGAGTTGAAGAACTGAGTTTCAGCATCTACAAAGCATTCAACAGCTATCTTACAGCACGCAGGCAGCAGGAGGCTGCTGCAGGAATCGCCCAGGCTGCATCCGGCAGAATGCAGGCATCTTCGGGCAGCGGAGATACGGGTTCTGCTAAAGTAAATAATTCTGACACCAGCGGACAGATTCTGTTCAAAGTCCAGTTCCTCACATCGCAGACGGAATTGCCGGCAAACAGCTCCAGACTGAAAGGTATCAGCGAGATAGACCATTACAGGGACGGCAAACTGTACAAGTATACATCGGGCTGTACCTCAGATTACGCCAAAGCGCAGGAACATCTGAAAAAGATACGCAAAACCTACAAGGACGCTTTCATCGTGGCATTCAAGGATGGCAGGAGAGTCGATCTTCAAGAGGCCATCAAAGAATCCCAAAAGAGTTCCGCAAAATAATCCCAATTTAGATATTATATAAATAAGGCTTCTTTTTCGGATATCTTTCTGAGCCGATAAAGACGGCGTTCCGACTTTATCGTCAGCCACTCAAAAGCCTTATTTCCAAACGATTAGAAAAACGCAAAAAATAATTTCACATATTTTTTATAATATTATCTAATTTTCTGATTTTCAGTACATTATAAAAAGGCAAAAAAACGCTGTTCCTCAAAGGACTTGCACAGATAAAATAAGATTCCCAACTTTGCAAAGTCAATAGGACAGAGATTAATCGCCGATATGGATTACAACGGACTTGAACAGAAATGGAGCGCTTGCGTCGGACTCATCCGGGACAACGTACCACAGGCCGTATTTGATATGTGGTTTGCAGATATCAGACCGCTCAAATACGCTGACGGAGAGCTCACCATACAGGTTGCCAGTCCGTTTGTCTACGAGCATATCGAAGACGATTATCTGGATGTTGTCAAGAAAGCCATCACCCGTTTCTTCGGCGAGGGAACAAAGCTGATGTACAGCGTACTTACCGATAAGGAGAACGACATCAATGTCGAGCTGAGTTCGGTCAACCACACCCTGTCGAATTACAAGGAAACGAAAATTCTTGACAACAAAACTCCGTCACCAATGGATGCGCCCCAACCGCAGGATTTGGATCCTATGCTGAATCCGCAGTACAACTTTGACACATTCATCGAGGGCGTGAGCAACAAGATTCCGAGAACTGCAGCAGAGACGGTGGCAGCCAATCCTGGGAACACAGCCTTCAACCCGCTGTTCATCTATGGTGAATCGGGTGTCGGAAAGACGCATCTCGCGAATGCCATCGGAATGAAGGTCAAGGAGATGTTCCCGTCAAAGCGGGTAATCTATCTCTCGGCAAACCTTTTCTGCATGCAGTACAAGGATTCTGTCATCCACAACACGACCAACGACTTCATCAATTTCTATCAGACGATAGACGTACTGATAATCGATGACATGCAGGAGGCCGAGAACTGGAAAAAGACCCAGAATGTATTCTTCCATATATTCAATCACCTGCACCTGAACAAAAAGCAGCTCATCATCACAAGCGACCGTCCGCCCAAGGAACTCAAATCGCTCGAGGAGAGGCTTATCACAAGGTTCAAATGGGGGTTGGTAGCGGAACTTGGCAGGCCTGATCTTAAGCTCAGAAAGCAGATTCTCAAGGACAAGGCCACACGCGACGGTATCAGGCTGCCGGAGGAAGTGATTGATTACATAGCAGAGAACATCACAGATAATGTCCGTGATCTCGAAGGAATCATAGTTTCACTTCTCGCCTATTCCACTACATTCGGAAGAGACATCAATCTGGAACTTGCCCAAGAGATAGTCGGCAAGATATCCCAGCCTAAGGAATCAACTGTCACTATTGAAAGCATAATAAATAAGGTGTGTGCCTACTATGGACTGGACACGGAAAGCATCCAGACCAAATCCAGAAAGCACGAGATTGTACAGGCACGCCAGATCTGCATGTACCTGATCAAGAAACACCTCGACTATTCCACATCAAAAATCGGCTTGTATGTCGGAAAGAGAGACCACGCCACAGTCCTGCATGCTTTCAGCGTTGTAAGAGACCAGATGGAGGTGGACCGCAACTTCCGCTCCGATATGGAAAACATCGAGCATTCCATCACACTTTGAAAATACCGGCAGGCGGCAGTCATCAGCATGATTGCTGTTTCATTGTCTCCACGTCCCTCTGTCGGGCAGCAAACACGGCCAGCAACCTACAGGAAAGACCAGTCATACCATTTGGACAACTTTTTAATGTAAGAATTATTTGATGTCGCTTATTTTCAACATATTATCCAAGTCAAACGGAAAACTTCCAGATTGTTGAAAACTATGATTGAAATAATTTGTGAGCACTATAACCCTTTTATAATTTTGCCATGTTGTCACAGCCGGTAACGGTTGCGAAGTATTTTTCTGCTATATCTAAATTTAAAAGTAATAATGTCACAGAAACAGACCTACTCTTTCGACGAAGCCTACAAAGCATCCGTCGAGTATTTCGGAGGAGATGAACTCGCTGCAAAAGTCTGGGTCAGCAAATACGCTGTAAAGGACTCGTTCGGCAAC
>JAZUJU010000178.1:0-4007 GCA_045642985.1 Bacteroidaceae bacterium
CCGATGTTCTCGTCCCAGCCTGCATCCACCAGAATATACTCGTATCCCATCTCCGATGCCAGATCGATGAACTTGATCTGGTCATCCCAGTTACACGATGCGTCCTGCCATACTATCCAGCTCCAGGTGCTGCGGCCGAACTTGTAGTCATGCCTCGTTTCATAGAGCGGCTCCACATTGTCCCACGCAGATGTCGTCTCAACTATCGGAGCCAGATTGTCGCCGACAGTAATCGTGCGCCACGGTGTCGAGCCAGGTACGCGGAAAGCCGGTTCAACTGTGCCGTCACCGTTGTTCTCGTCCATCATAGGATAGGCAATGCTGTACACGCCATCGGTATAATCGCTCAGATGTGCGCCGCAGTAGTGGCTGTCGACACCGGTCTCGTTGAGCAGCACCCAGCCCTTGTCACCGACATGGAACAGACACGGGAATGTATAACCGTGGCCGTACTGTGAACGGACATTCATCGCGCCGTCGTTGGAATATCCCTCCTCATAGCTCGGTTTGGAGCGCTTCCAGCCTATCATCGAATTGCTCTGCGGGGTAAGGAATGTTGTGGTTCCCTCGGGGAAACGGAATCCGGTGGTCTCCTTCAGTATCCTGGTACCGGCACGCTCGCCTTTCTTCAGAATGGTATAGCGCAGGGCAATATCGTTATTGCTTACGCGGAAGGTAATCTGGAACGGATGCCCGGCCTCGTTCCTAACGGTCAGAAGCAGTTCGTTGGCCACATAGTGGACATGCGAGAACTTGATGCGGTTCAGGTCGTACTCCGTATCAATCAGCCTGCGCTCCTCCTTATCCAGAGTGAGCCTGCCAGTGAAGTCACCCTCGCGCAAACGGCGGTCTCCAGCGGCATACTCATCAAGTATCGGAGCAGCATTCAGATCGGCAAGCAGTCCGAGCGGAGAGTCTTCGAGCATAACATTGCCATTATACTGTACAGAATAGGACGGATTGTCCAGACTGACGGATACCGTCAGCCTGCCGTCGGGACTTGTAACGTCGATTGCGGCAGCGCCAATTGAGAATGCAGCCAGTGCAGCAAAGATGCAGATTCGGTTCTTGAACATAAGTCTATTTTTTCGTGATTATTTCCGTTCTTTCGGTGCGAACTACAAAATTAATGAATTTTCAGTTATGCCACACATATTTTAACCTCGTGAAACATTTTTGTCCGAACAGGCATAGACTTGTCTCTACTTTTTAGTATTTTTGGAAGACATTAATTCCCGTCAACCCGATTGCATTTATATTATTATAATAATGAAGACTTACGGTAAAATCACAGCAGTCACATCGGCACTGCTGCTGACAGCGGCTGTAGCGGCCGCACAATCCTTCAAACTCAATGACCTTGAGTATTTTGAAGACAGAGGTTCGAACGTTTTAGTGTACAGCAACATCTATAACGGAGGGTTCTGCGATGAAAAGCTGGCTGGAATCGAGATCATCCAGCGCGGCGAGCGTATCAGCACCGGCGGAGGCATACGTTTCATGAACACGCCGGAACAGTGGGACATCTACGGTACAATGACAAAGCGCACCGTAAACCGCGAGGACAACTACATCGAGGTGGAACTGACTTACGAGGATTACGACTTCGTATCGAAGATTCGCGTGCAGCCCAAGGACAACGGATGTCTGCTTCAGGTATTCCTGGACAAGCCCGTTCCTGCCAACCTCATCGGCAAGGCCGGTATGAATCTGGAGTTCTTCCCGGCATCGTACTTCGGCAAGAACTATCTGGTTGACGGTGCAGCAAGAATTCTGCCCAAATACCCGCAGCACGATACCGAGGTAAGACCTGTTTCGGAGAAGATTGCCCAGTACTACGGCGAATCGACCTTCGATGACCGTGGACGCGGAGAGTTCCTGGTGCCACTGGCTCTGGCCAAGGGTCATCAGATTGTGATGGCACCCGAGGATGACGACCTGCGCGTCGGCATCACTTCAGACCTCGAGGTCAACCTGTTTGACGGCCGTCATCTGGCACAGAACGGTACTTTCGTGGTCCGTTCGCTGCTTCCTGCAGCCAAGACAGGCAAGGTTCTGGAATGGTTCATCGAGCCTAGCACAGACCAGCAGTGGACCAGAAAGCCAAACATCGGCTTCTCGCAGGTCGGCTATACGCCTGCACAGAAAAAGGTCGCAGTCATTGAGCTTGACAGGAACGACAAGCCAGCAGCTACAGCAAAGATTATGCGCGTGAACCCGAACGGCAGCAAGAGTGTCGCAATGGAGGCGAAAGTCGAGCCTTGGGGTGTGTTCTACAACCGCTACAACTACGTTACTGTCGATTTCAGCCAGGTGAAGGAACCCGGACTCTACAGCATTGAGTACGCTGGTGTCGAGACCAACGCCTTCCCTATCGACAAAGATGTCTACAGTGACAAGTGGCACGCATCAATGGATATCGCTCTGGTGGTCAACATGGACCATATGGAGGTCAACGAGGCCTACCGCGTATGGCACGGACGCGCCAATATGGACGATGCAGTTCAGGCTCCTCTGAACATCCGTCTGCACGACGGCTACTCTATGGGCGACACCACCAACACCAAGTACAAGCCTCTGGAGCATATCCCGGGTCTTGCAGTAGGCGGATGGTACGATGCCGGCGACTTTGACATCCAGGCCAATTCTGTGGTAAACACCGTTCAGGATCTGTCATCGCTCTGGAGACTCTTCAAGCCTCTGCGCGACCAGACATTCATTGACGAGAAGACTCAGTACGCCGACATTCACCGTCCCGACGGAATTCCCGATGTAGTACAGCAGATCATGCACGGCACTCTAAACATCAATGCCCAGATAGAGAACATCGGCTTTGTAGCCAACGTAATCGGTCAGCCAGATATGCACCACTACCATCATCTGGGCGACGCTATGACTCTCTCAGACGGCCTGATCTATGACCCGTCACTTGAACTTTACGAAGTTAAGGACGGACGTTCCGGCACACCGGATGACCGTTTCGTAGTCACCAGCCGTGGAGGTGCCGGCACTGCTATGTCTTCAATAGTAGCTCTCGCATCGGCTTATCCGGCACTCAAGGAGTATTTCCCCGAAGAGGCTGAGCGTTCGCTCAAGAACGCCATGAAACTCTGGGACCAGTACGCTCCTCAGATGGGCAACAATGCAGGCGGTTTCGGTCAGGGAGGCATGCGTCGCGGATTCGGCGACCAGAGGATGAACGCAGCCATCGAACTTTATTATGCAACTGGCGACCAGAAGTATAAAGACGTATTCATGGCATCCGTAATGAATCAGCTGAACCCGCAGACTGCCAGCCAGTCAAGTTTCGGCGGCGGTATTGCCCCGTACTTCAACCTGGCCAGCATTCTGAGAGTTTATGACCTCCTGGATAAGGAATCGCAGCAGAAGGTGATTGACGCTATCCCCGCATACATCGAGAATCTGACCCGTGCCGGCAGCAACAATCCGTACAATGTTCCCATTCAGGGCAGCAACTGGGCAGGCAACACACAGGTTATGGGCAACGCCTTCAACTTCTATCAGATATGGCGTCAGTTCCCTGACAAGGTCGATCCGGAGCTGATTCTCAAGGGTCTGAACTACATTTACGGCTGTCACCCGTACAGCAATGTGTCGTTCATCACCGCAGTTGGCGTCAACACCAAGAAGGTAGCTTACGGCAACAACCGTGCCGACTACACCGTAATCCCAGGCGGCGTGGTTCCCGGACTCATCGTCAAGAATCCTGACTTCCTGGAGAACAAGGACGACTATCCTTTCCTGTGGGGCGAGAACGAGTGCTGCATCAACTCCGTACCGAACTATGTGATGCTGACCCTCGCCTGCGACGAGGTCGCCAAGGCCATCAACAAGTAATAATAGGAATTATTGCTGTCCGCTAAAAGTCGGTATGCGAAGCGTGAACCATCCGCAGTGTTGTCGTAACTACATTGCGGATGATTTTCTTGAAAGTAAGCCCCTCTCATCAGAAGAGCAGTGGTTCCTCAGGCGGTGGATCCGCATCC
>JAZUJU010000179.1:0-3377 GCA_045642985.1 Bacteroidaceae bacterium
CCGAACGGATAGAGAGGCTCGCCGCGGAAGTAGCGGTAGGTACGTCCCTCCATGCTGTAGTCGGTGAACTCAGGAAGCTGGTCGGTTGACTTGTAGAATGTAACAGGAAGCTTTGCTGACGGATTGCAGTCGCCATTCAGAATCTCGGCGAGTGCCTGTGCGCCGCCCTGACCCGGATACCAGGCCTGGATGAGAGCGTCGAACTGATCCTCAAGGCTGCCGAAGCCCATACAGGAACCGGCGCAGTCAACAAATACGGTAGGAATGCCTGTCTCGTGCATCGCGCGGATAAGACGCTGCTGTACGGCCGGGATTTCAATGTCTGGTTTGTCACCGCCCTCACCCTCCATCGAAGGAGTGATACCGCCGATGATGACGATAGCGTCAACATTCTGAGCGATGAGCTTCTCGGCAAGACCCGAGAACTCGGCAATCTGCTGTTTGCAGATCTGAGCACTCAGACGTGCGAACTGACCGGTTGCGTGGGTATAGGTAATCTCGACATCGTATGGCTGACCTTCAACAACCTTGAAGCTGCTGAGCTGAGGCTGTGCGCCACGGCCACCGAAACCGCCAAAGCCACCGAAACCGCCGAAACCACCGAAGCCGCCGAAGCCGCCACGACCGCCCTGTGCAGGCTTGTTGTCCTCAACGACCCTGCCGTTGACCTTCAGTTTGAATCCGTTGTCGCCGCTGATGTTATAGTTCATCTCGCCTGTGAAAGGAGCGATGAGTCTGCCGGTCAGACGTACAGAGAAGTTCTCCTTCTCAACGCCGTCAGCAAAGTTGTATGCGCCGAATGTGCTGAAGTTTACCTCCTTGAAGTAGTTGGTGACTGCCGGCTCACCCTTGAACTCGGTATTGTTCCAGAACTCAGCCTTGAGACCCTGACCGTCGTTCATATCCTGAGTATAATAGGTGGTGTAGTACTCGTTACGGATTTCGCAAGCCTTGTCATAGATGATTTCAGTATTCGGGAAGAACTTCTTGATACCATCCAGCAGAGAGCGGGTGTGCTCCTTGGTAGGACTACCGCCGTACTCACCATTCATCATATTGGAATCGTCGGCGTTCGGGCCTACGACTGCCAGCTTCTTGATGTTCTTGTCAAGTGGCAGAACGCCGTCATTCTTGAGCAGAACCATAGACTGGCGTGCAGCCTCGACTGCCAGCTGGTCATTGGCCTCGCTGCTGATGACATCCTCACCGAGATTTGCCCACGGCAGCATCTCAGCCGGGTCAAACATACCCAGTTCGAAACGTCCGGTCAGGACGCGGCGCAGAGCGACATCGATGTCTGCCTCGTTGATCTTACCGTCCTGCAGACCGCCGACCAGAGACATGAATGACTTGCCGCACTCCAGGTCAGTACCTGAGAGAACTGCATCGACAGATGCTGAAACTGCATCAGGATGAGTACCGTGCTGGTTCTTGTTGTAGAAATTGTTGATAGCGTCGCAGTCGGTCAGAACGATAGCCTTGTAACCCCATTTCTCGCGAAGGATGTTGGTCAGCAGACGATCACTGCCGCAGCAAGGCTCACCCTCGTAACGGTTGTAGGCGCACATGACTTCCTGGACATTTCCCTCCTGGACCAGCTTTTTGAATGCCGGCAGATAGGTCTCCCAGAGATCGCGCATTGAAACGGATGCATCGTAGCGATGACGCTGCTGCTCAGGACCGCTGTGAACTGCATAGTGCTTTGCACAGGCGTGGGTCTTGTAGTACTTGTCGTCATTGCCCTGCATACCCTTTACGTTGGCAACGCCCATCACGCCCATGTGATACGGGTCCTCACCGTAAGCCTCCTGGCCACGGCCCCAGCGCGGGTCACGGAAGATGTTTACGTTCGGGCACCAGAATGTCAGTTCAGGATTACCCGGTACATAGTTGGCACCCATCTCCACGCCGAAGATGTTGTGATCGGAACGGTTCCAGTTTGCACGGGCCTCGTCCGATACGGCTGTGAATACATCATAAACCATATCCGGGTTGAACGATGCGCCCATACCGATTGGCTGCGGGAAAACGGTGTAGTCACTCTGACGGACACCGTGACATGCCTCGCTCCACCAGTTGTACGATGGAATGCCCAGGCTGTCAATAGAAACGGACTTGTTCATTATAAGTCCGACTTTCTGCTCAGGAGTAAGGCGTGACATCAGGTCAGCGACACGCTTCTCGGTCTTGAGCTTAGGATTCTGGAAAGGATAATCATACTTTCCATTACCGCACGATGCTGTCAGAAGGGCAGCAAAGGCGATAAGCAACAGTTTGCTTGAATTTCTCATATTGTTTTAGTTAGTAAGAATGTCTGTCATTTGTCGGAAATCAGAATGGTAGCGCCAGACGGAGCGAGTTCGAACGGGAACGGCTTTTTGGTCTTGAGCTTGAGCTCGTCGCGGACAGGATTGAGCTCGGCATCGTCTGTTATGCGCGTCACCTGACCGTCCGAGAGGAAACTCAGATCTAGTTTGAGACTCATCCTGGCATCGGTAGCATTCAGTCCGGCGATGTACCACTTGTCACCGTGACGTCGCGCCAGAACCACATATTTGCCCGGATATCCGTCGATGAACCTTACCTCGTCCCAAGTAGTCGGAACCTCACGCAGGAAATCCATACAGACTTTCGGGGCATCCGTCAGATTGTTCGGGCAGATGGCGATGTTCTGTATCGGATTCTGGAATATGACCTCGGTTGCTATCTGGAACACAGGGGTGGTCTTGAGTTTCGAACCGCGGCCGGCATTCTGCTTGTTCAGAATACGGTTCATGAAACAGCCGCCGAACTCCATACAGCCCGTTGTGTTGCGGATGAACGGATGGAGCGTGGCCTTGAAAGCCTCTTCGTCGCAGGCACCCTGACCGAAATACATATTCTCCGAGGCAAGCACAGCTTCGCTGCCGACATAGTTCGGATACATCCTCTCCCAGCCGCGCGGTACGGTACAGCCATGGAAGATGCACATCAGACCGTGATCGTCTGCATCACTCAGGACCTGCTCGTACAGGCGAATGGTCTCCTGCTTGTCGCCGCCCCAGAAATCGACCTTGATGCCCTTCACACCGACCTTCTCGAGCCAGGCCATTTCCTTCTTGCGGATGATGGAGTTGTCCATCTTGTCGTACGGGCTCTGGATGATGTCGTTCCAGTAACCGCTTGAACTGTACCACAGGAACACATCCACATTCTTGGAATTGGCATATTTAATAAGGTCTTCCATCTTCTCATAGCCGATGTTCTCGTCCCAGCCTGCATCCACCAGAATATACTCGTATCCCATCTCCGATGCCAGATCGATGAACTTGATCTGGTCATCCCAGTTACACGATGCGTCCTGCCATACTATCCAGCTCCAGGTGCTGCGGCCGAAC
>JAZUJU010000180.1:0-8080 GCA_045642985.1 Bacteroidaceae bacterium
TTCCTCAGTGCCTTCCGGCAATACAATGCGCTGCCTGTTCTGCCTGGCACGCGCAATGATTTCTTCCATCAATTCCATATTGAGTA
Source organism: Bacteroidaceae bacterium (assembly GCA_045642985.1). Classification (GTDB taxonomy): domain Bacteria; phylum Bacteroidota; class Bacteroidia; order Bacteroidales; family Bacteroidaceae; genus Colenecus. The sequence continues at coordinate 87 of JAZUJU010000180.1, forward strand.
TATTTGATCTGTTTCAGTAAGGCAAAATTAGCCTTTTTTGTGCATCAAAAAAAATTCAGCGGCATTAATGAATGTCGCTGAATGATTATTGTAGCGGGACTCAGGATTGAACTGAGGACCTCATGATTATGAATCATGCGCTCTAACCAGCTGAGCTATCCCGCCATCGCTCGAAAGCGGGGGCAAAGGTAATATGACCATTTTACATTTGCAAATTTTTCATTGGTTTATTTGTATACCCGTAAGCATATATGCAACAGATTTTGCATCTGAGACATGCGATACTGTTTCGGATCTGATAATATTTTCCCGATTCTTTTTGGAAAACAACTTTGATTTTCATTACTTTGCAAAAGTAGGTTTGATCATAACGTTTTGTCTCACTTTAAATTCCTATGGATATGCCCGCTGATAAGACTTCAACTCCACTTAAAAAAGTGCTTTTCGAATATCCTCTCAATACGACATCCGTTCCAATGATGTGGAATGCCATAGCAACAGCACCAGGTCTGGCCGCATGGTTTGCGGATAATGTAGACCAGAAGGACAAAACTTTCGTGTTCTCCTGGGGGAAGCACGAATGCAGAGAGGCTGAGATGATAAATTGTCGTCAGAACACTTATGTGCGTTTCCGCTGGAAGGACGGTAATCCGGCTTCGTACTTTGAACTGCGTCTTGCTCACAATGACCTTACGGGGAGCTATCTGCTCGAGGTGACTGACTTCGCTGAGCCGGGTGAAGAGGAAGATGTGCGCAGCCTGTGGGACAGCTCCATCGACAGTCTGCATCGCTGCGGTCTGTGATCGGACAGCTATGCGATCTGTTTGCGCGAACATTATTCAATTAATTCAAATCTGTCCCCGTTTTTTGCTCATAATTCCCTAATTTTGCCGATTGATACGTGTTCTGCGTGGAGATGCGGCCGAAGAAATTAGACATATTCATCATCAAAAGTTTCCTGCTTCTGCTTGCAGGAACATTCTTCATCTGTCTCTTCCTTTTGCTGATGAATATCCTATGGCGATATATCGACGTAATGGTCGGTAAGGGACTGTCGTTCGGTATTCTGGCTAAGTTTTTCTTCAATTCCGCTCTGACGCTGGTACCGATGGCACTGCCTCTGGCTGTTCTGCTGGCCGCTCTTATCACTTTCGGAAATTTTGGAGAACGGTATGAACTGCTTTCAATGAAGACGGCGGGCATATCGCTTCTCAGGGTTATGAGACCGGTCACCATTCTATGCTCTTTCCTGGCCCTTGTGTCATTCTTCTTTCAGGATGTGATTGTTCCCAATGCGACCAAGCAGCTGAATCTGCTGGCTTATTCCATGTATCAGAAGTCGCCTGAACTGGACATTCCGGAAGGGTCGTTCTACGATGCCATAACCGGATATAACCTTTATGTCCGTCACAAGGATACCACTACCGGCTGGCTGTATGACGTGACGATTTACGATGTGAGCGGCGGATTCGATGATATCCTTGTAATAGCTGCAGATTCAGGGCGTATGGAAACCACTGCCGACAAACTGCATCTCTACCTGCATCTCTATTCCGGAGAACAGTTTCAGAATATGGAGGCTCAGGACCGTAGCGGCAATAGTAACCCATATCGTCGGGAGACTTTTCGGGAGAAGCACATCCTCATTGATTTCGATTCCGATTTCAATATGATAGACGAGAATCTTCTGAGCTCAATGGCCGGAAGCAAGAATATGGTTGCCCTGCGACATGATATTGATTCCATCACGGTGATGCAGGACAGCATCTCGCGAGTTAATCTGTCTGAGTACAGAGGCTCTGCACTATCGAACGGCTTTGTGCTTTCATCTTCCGATTCCGCCCGTGCAGCCGAGGTTGCAGGGACGGCTGTCGATATTGACAGCATCTATCGGCTGGCCTCCACTTCAAACCAGCTGAGTTATCTGAATTCGGCAGAGAAACGGGTGCTGATGCAGATCAGCGACCTCGCGTTCAAGGGCACGTCCATGTCGCAGGGTGATAAGAACATACGACTTCATTGGATTGAATGGATGAAAAAGTTCTCGTTCTGTCTTTCGGTCCTGATATTCTTCTTTATCGGTGCTCCGCTCGGAGCCATTATCCGCAAGGGCGGACTTGGAATACCTGTGGTGGTGTCTGTCTGTACATTCATTCTATACTATATTACGTCGACATCGGGCGAAAAAATGTTTCGCGAAGGCAGCTGGAGCATTATGGGCTGCTGGCTCAGCACTTTTGTACTGCTGCCGTTGAGCGTATTCTTTACCGTGTCGGCCAACAAGGATTCGACCGTTTTCGAGTGGGATGTGTACAAGGAGTTCTTCCGCCACTGGTTCGGCGGCCGGGTGAAGCGTAACATTGTATATAAGGATGTGGTCATAGATGATCCGGACATGGAGTTCTGCGCCGAACTCAATGCTTCCATCAATACCAGAAGCAACAGGATCGTGGCTGACAGGCCTGTATGGAAACTGCCGGATTACATCGGCCTTTTCTTCCGCGAGAGTGAATCCGACGAAATGAACGGGCTTTCGGAGGATGTGGAACGCCTCGTCGAAGTGTTGGCCAACTCGCGCGATAAGGTGATACTGGACTTGCTGAACGGATTTCCGGTAATGCCTGTATACGGCATTGGCCAACCGTTCGGTAACAGAACGGCGAATGCAGTCATCGGGGCCATATTTCCTGTCGGACTTGTGTTCTGGCTGCGTGCCTGGCTGTTCTCCATGAAGATAACCAGGCAGTTGTCGGATGTCGCCAGGATTTCAGGACAGATGAAATGTTATATTGAGACTGGAAAATTGGAGTAATAACACTTTAACAGATATACTATGGGTCAGATTTCCAACAGAGTGATGAGACTTGCCGCATCAGCGACTTTTGCAATGTCTCAGAAAAGCGGTGAACTTGCTGCGCAAGGAGTCGATGTGATAAATATGAGTGTCGGCGAACCCGATTTCAATACTCCGGACTATGTCAAGCAGGCAGCGATACGTGCCATTGAGGAGAATTATTCCAAATATTCTCCTGTGCCCGGATATATGTCTTTAAGAAAGGCAATCTCGGCAAAACTTAAGCGTGAAAACAATCTGGAATATGCTCCTGAACAGATTCTGGTCTGTACGGGTGCCAAGCAGGCTCTATGCAATGCGATAATGACTCTTGTGAATCCGGATGATGAGGTGATTCTGCCTTCGCCCTGCTGGGTCAGTTATCCGGAAATGGTGAAACTTGCCGGCGGCAGGCCAGTCGTGATCAGAGCTGGCATTGAGTGTAATTTCAAAATTACCGCCGAACAGCTGGAGCAGGCCATTACTCCAAAGACCAGAGCCATAATGATCTGCTCGCCTTCTAATCCGACAGGTTCTGTATATTCCAAGGATGAACTCCGCTCTCTTGCTGAGGTGCTTGGCAGGTATCCCGACATTTATATCATTTCAGATGAAATTTACGAGCATATCAATTTTATCGGCGGGCACGAGAGCATCGCACAGTTCGAATCGGTCAGGGATCGTGTAATCGTAATAAACGGCGTTTCCAAGGCTTATGCTATGACGGGCTGGCGAATCGGTTTTATGGCAGGGCCGGAATGGCTTGTCAAGGCCTGTAACAAACTGCAGGGACAGTACACCAGTGGCACCTGCTCTGTGGCACAGAAGGCAGCTGAAGCGGCATTCAACGGCCCGCAGGATGATGTTGAGAATATGCGCGCTGTATTCCAGAAAAGACGCGACCTCATTGTTTCTTTGGCAAGTGAGGTGCCTGGTTTCGAGGTGAACCAGCCGCAGGGAGCGTTCTACCTCTTCCCGAAATGCGATTCGTATTTCGGCAAACGCGATGGTGACAGACTCATATCGACAGCCGAGGATCTCGCCATGTATCTGCTCGAAGTCGGTCATGTGGCTACTGTGGGCGGAACAGCCTTCGGGTCGCCTGAATGCATCAGGTTCAGTTACGCCACAAGCGATGATAAAATAATTGAGGCGTTCCGCAGAGTCAAGGAGACGCTGGCACGCCTCAAGTGAAGATAAAATTAGAACGGAAGGCATCTGAAAGAGCCTTCCGTTCTAATTTCTAACTGGCTGTCAGGCGGTTATTCTCCCGGATGGATTGCTCCCTGCGGGCATACACCTGCACATGTGCCGCAATCAACACATGCGTCCGGATCAATTGAATACTTCTCACCTTCTGAAATAGCCTCTGCCGGGCACTCATCCTTACATGTGCCGCAAGCGATACAGTCATCACTGATTACGTATGCCATAGTAGTATTGTTTAGGTTGTTCTTTGGCCGCAAAATTAAGCCTTTTTCCTGTCGCCTGCCAATCCACAGGCCAGTTTTTTGCAATTTAGAACTGTTCTAAACAAGCCGGGCGGCGTGCCGTAAATCAGGTTTTTGCCCGTCTTCTGCAATATAGAACCGATTCCGCCGTTATTGTATTGATGAAGTCTCTTTCCAGATATCTGATTGTCCTGCTGTCGTCTGCGCTTGTTCTGCTTTCGACGGCCTTGCCTGTCTCTGCACAGGAAAGAAAGGTGATGAACCGTCCATATACAGATAACAGAATCTGGCACTATGGGTTCCTTTTCGGATTGCATTTCCAGGACCAGTCGATAGCCAACAATGGTTTCGTGTATGAGGGAGAGTCCGGGCAGGAGATATGGTATGCGGATGTGCAGAAGTATTCGCCGGGCTTTACCGTCGGTGTGCTGGGCGAATTGAGACTCAACGAACTGTTGTCGCTCAGGCTTATTCCAACTCTGCATTTCGGCGACAAGGAGATTGTGTATCACGACATCGTGTCAGGAAACGAGGCGAAGCAGATAATGAAGTCGACATACATATCTGTACCTGTTGACTTGAAATTGGCCGCTCCCCGGTTCAACAATTACCGTCCGTATGTAATGGCTGGGGTTTCTCCGATGGTCGATCTTACAGTCAAGGAACAGCAGGAGATGCTTGTCAAACGGTTCGACTGTATGATTGAGGTGGGACTGGGTATTGATTTCTACTTTCCGTTCTTCAAGCTGATACCTGAATTGAAGTTCTGTTTCGGGCTCTCTGACATACTTCGGAAGGACCGCAGTGACCTCACAGACGCATCTTTGCTCAAGTTTACCGAGTCTATGAACAGTGTGCATAACCGTATGGTAGTTCTGACCCTGTATTTTGAGTGATGCCTCGATATTTGTTCTTTTCCGTTTTTTTCTTTCATTATTGAAATTTATTTTCTTACCTTTGCGCCGCTTTAGCGCAATCGCTGTCAAGGAAGAGTAACTTGGTATGTTGCGTTGGACATAAACTCATTAAATTCAAAGCAATGGATTTTATTAAAATCGCAGAAGAGGCATTTGCTACAGGTAATGAGGGCAAATTCCCGAAATTCAAGGCTGGCGATACCATTACAGTTGCTTATCGTATCGTTGAGGGTAACAAGGAACGCGTACAGCTCTATCGTGGTGTAGTAATCAAGATTTGCGGACACGGTGACAATCGTCGTTTTACTGTTCGCAAGATGTCAGGTACCGTTGGTGTAGAACGTATTTTCCCGATCAATTCACCGGCTATCGACAATATCGAGGTCAACAAGATTGGTAAGGTCCGTCGTGCCAAGCTTTACTATCTCCGCAAACTTACGGGTAAGAAGGCCCGTATCCGCGAGAAGAGAGTCAACGCCTGATATTTCTCACAGATTGAATAAAGAACAGACCCGACTCAGTTACGAGCCGGGTCTGTTCTTTATTCAATCATTCCGTCCTTGAGCCTTATCGTTCGGTCTGTGACCGAAGCCAGTGAGTCATCGTGCGTTATAATGACGAATGTTTGTCCGAACCTGTCCCGCATGTCGAAGAACAGTCTGTTAAGCTCCTCTTTACTGTGGCTGTCCAGACTTCCCGAAGGTTCGTCGGCCAGTATTATGTCCGGTTCGTTCATCAGAGCTCTGGCTACGGCCGTTCTCTGCTTTTCACCGCCGGACAGCTCTGACGGCTTGTGCATTGCTCTTGAGGCAAGTCCCATAGTGTCAAGCAGTTCCATAGCCCGCTCCATAGATTCCTTCCGCCCTTTGCCTGCTATCAGTCCGGGAATCATGATGTTCTCTGCTGCGGTGAATTCCGGAAGCAGCTGATGGAACTGAAACACAAAACCTATGTGCCTGTTCCTGAATGCCGCAAGCTCTCTGTTGTTCAGTTCAAATATGTTGGTGTCGCCGTAGAATACTTCGCCGCTGTCCGGCCTGTCGAGCGATCCCATTATCTGCAGAAGAGTGGTCTTTCCTGCTCCGCTGGGGCCTATTATGCTGACGATTTCCCCTTTGCCTATTTCAAGGCTGATGCCTTTCAGTACCTGTAGGTCACCGAAACTTTTTGTTATGCCGTTTAATCTTATCATAATTTTCTGTTGTGCTGCAGCAATCTTCGCCCGCAGACTTGCTGATTGACAAAAATAACTAAATTTGCGCCGTTTTAAAATAAAATGAAATGAAAGTAGCTATTGTAGGAGCAAGCGGAGCGGTAGGACAGGAATTCCTGCGCGTTCTGTCAGAACGGAACTTCCCTCTTGACGAACTGGTCCTTTTCGGTTCGCCACGCAGCGCTGGTACTTCGTACGAATTCAGAGGCCGTAGCCTGACTGTAAATCTTCTTCAGCATAATGACGATTTCAAGGATATTGACATCGCGTTCGTTTCTGCAGGTGGAGGAACTGCCGAGGAATATGCGGAGACGATAACCAAATACGGAACGGTGATGATTGATAACTCCAGCGCGTTCCGTATGGATGAGCAGGTGCCTCTGGTAGTGCCGGAAGTCAACCCAAAGGACGCTCTGGTCAGACCAAAGGGCATCATAGCGAATCCGAACTGCTCGACCATTATGATGATAGTGGCTCTCAAGGCTCTTAATGATATCTCCAAAGTCACCAACGTTCAGGTCTCCACGTATCAGGCTGCTAGTGGGGCCGGTGCCGCTGCAATGGCCGAACTTGAGACCCAGTACCGTCAGGTCCTGTCGGGCGAACCTGTGACAGTCTGCAAATTTGCCCATCAGCTGGCTTATAATCTTATCCCTCATATCGATGTCTTCAAGCCCAGCGGTTATACCAAAGAAGAGGAGAAAATGTATTTCGAGACGCGCAAGATGCTACATTCCGACATTAAGGTGAGCGCCACCTGCGTGCGTGTTCCTGCTTTGCGATGCCACTCGGAGGCTATATGGGCTGAGACGGAGCGGCCTCTCTCCCTCGATGAGATCAATGCCGCGTTCAGCGCCGGTGATGGTCTTGAGGTCATTGACAATCCCTCGGAGAAAGAATACCCGATGCCGCTTTTCCTGTCCGGAACAGACAAAGTTTATGTCGGCAGAATCCGTAAGGATATAGCAAATCCCAATGTTACCGTATTCTGGGTTGTAGGTGATCAGATACGTAAGGGCGCTGCCCTGAACGCTGTCCAGATTGCCGAATATCTGCTGGCGAACGATCCGTTGTTTGTAAAATAATATAATCGCAATATTGACATTAAGTGCAGGGCTGAATGACAACCCTGCACTTTTTTTCTTTGTCTGATTTATACGTGAAATAAGCGGATAAAAAACTTTTCAACAGGGTAACTTGCGTTGGATACGTGCTTTACGCTAATAACTGTCTGAGCTGTGACTGTCGTACGGTTCGATTTACGGCTCTATCCTCCGTTCTTATCCAGCTGCTACTTTTTTTGCCTGTGTGTAAGGAAATATTGTAATGCGTGTCCCCGCCTGAGCCGTCCGGACTAATACGTTTGCCGCCATGCCGTGCCCTGTGCAGATGCTTTCGATTGATGGGGACGGATGGCTTCCTACACCTGCGTAATAAAAAAATTATTGGTGTCCGCTAAAACTATCTGACAAGTCAAAAAAATAGGCTGAATCTCCGGATGTGGAGGTCCAGCCTATTAGTTATCTTTGTTTCTGCTACAAAACTCAAATAACATGAACAAAGGTAGTCATTTTATCGGA
>JAZUJU010000181.1:0-6371 GCA_045642985.1 Bacteroidaceae bacterium
AGGTTCAGTTTGTGAAGGATTTGAAGTATTGCAAACTTTGCTTTGGCAATCGCACGCTGTCCGGTGCTGTATATCAATTGCACATCGTAATACTGCTTTCCCTGCGAAGACTTGGACATCACTTCGAGATGCTGTCTGAAAATGTCATCGGAATCTTCAGGGCCATCGATGTCTTCCTGTGATGATTTCGGATATTTTTTACGGAGAAGTATATCTTCAAGCAATCCGCTCGTACATACAATCGGTTCAGTAGTCCGTATTTTTGCAAACGTCGTATGCCCGTATACTCCGATGGCCTCGTGGGTGTTGATGTCTATTGCTATCGTTGGAATTCCCTGTTTGTATGGGACAAAGACCGACCCTGAAGAGGCGATGGCAACGTCCGCGGCGCGTATGAGATCAAGCGGGATGGGATACATATATCCGAAGTATGTCGGTTTAATTTTTTTGCAGGAATCTATAATCCGCCTGACTTTATCGACTGTTCTCTGATCCGGAGCGGAGCCGACTACAAACAAGTTGATTGTCACATCATTTGTCTCGCAGAACTTTATTATTTCTGCAAGCATGGGTTTTATATATGTCTTTTCCAGACGCCCCAGGCTCAAGACCACAGGCCATTCTTCGTTGTATGACAAATCGACTTCCTCCGTAGAAACCACATTGCTGTAGGAAGGCAGTTCAAAGTAAGGATGCGCTTCATCCAATTCAATATCAGGCAATGCCAATTTTACCCGACTGTTCGGAGCGACAAATTCTCCTCGCCGGTATTTTGTGGACAGGAAATCTCCCTCCCTTCCTCTGGCAACGGGAATCTTTTCCGTCAAAGGATAAAACAGATGTTTGCCGCTGAAAGATTGTGCCAGAATCTCCCCCCAGAATGCCAGGTTGAAATCAAGGGATTCAATAACCACATCAGAACCTTCAGGAATCATCTGTCTGACTTTCGTGACGAAGTCGGAAATTTCCTTGCCGGAAACGGTTTGAACGGGTTTTTCCAGAACCGGCATCTGATTGGGAATGAATTTCACAAGTTCATCAATCAGGACAGGGCCGTCGGTGTAAAACAATACCAGTACATTCCATCCGCTGTTCTCAAGAAAGCACAGTTTGTTCCTTATATACATCTGCGCCCCTGACATATCGCGGATGCTGTTGTTCAGGAAAATATATGTATCCTTACCTTTTTTCATTTCGCATAATAATCTGCAATCAACCTGACAACTTCATCAACCTGTTCAGGCTTCAATTCGTAATACATAGGCATACGGACCAGGCAATCGGCGTACTTGTCGCAATTGGGAAGCTCGGGGCGAAGTACACTGTGATTCAGATAGTACTCGCTCTTGTGAAGGCTGAGATAATGGAATGACGCCTCCACGCCCCTTTCATTGAGGAACGATATCAGTTCTGTACGTTCCTCAATACTACGGCACACGATAAAGAATATGTGACCGTTTTTTGTGGCATAGCCGGGGATTTCCGGCAGGCATATCTTCCCTTTCTCCGCCAGCTGCAGCAGCCCGGCATAGTACCGATCCCATAGTTCCTTGCGCTTTCTTTGTATTTCGTCAAGATTTTCAAGTTGAGCCCAGAGAAATGCGGCGTTGATTTCAGACGGGAGGAACGATGACCCCTTGTCCACCCAACCGTATTTGTTGACGGTTCCGCGGAAGAATTCCGCACGATTGGTCCCTTTCTCCCAGATAATTTCAGAACGACGGAGTAAACGCTCATCGTTGATTATCAGAAGTCCACCCTCGCCACCGGCTGTGATGTTCTTTGTCTCGTGGAACGAGAATGCACCAAGATGGCCGATACCCCCGAGAGGTCTGTCTTTGTAGTATGAGTCAATTGAATGTGCGGCATCCTCCACGACAAGTAGATTATGTTTCTCTGCAATTGCCATAATGGCGTCCATATCACACGCTATACCGGCATAATGAACGGGAACAACGGCTCTGGTATTCGGTGTAATAAGTGACTCCAGTTTCGCGGCATCGATATTCGGGCTGCCGTCCATAGAGTCGGCAAATACGATTGTCGCCCCTTCACGAATAAAAGCCAGTGCCGTCGAGACAAAGGTGTATGAAGGCACGATGACCTCATCACCCGGCTTCAGGCCGCATAGCATTGCGCACATCTCAAGTGCATCAGTTCCTGAAGTGGTCAACAGGCATTTTCTGAATCCGTATTTGTCTTCAAAGAATTTGTTGCACTTCTTTGTGAAAAGGCCATTGCCGGACAATTTGCCACTGCAGGCCACCTGATGCATATATTGGGCTTCTTTGCCCGTAATGAAAGGTTTGTTAAAAGGAATTGACATAACTAAAGAACGTCTATGATATGGCTCATTAACTCATTTTTTATTTGACCCAGTATTTGATATCCTATTTCCCTGGTTTCTTTTACCGAGTTGCCCTTGACAATGATTTGCCCGATTCTATCCGGTCCGATAAGGAATCTGCGAATATGTTCACCTGATTTACAATCCAGACTGTAATCGACGAGATTGGGATGAGAGATATTGGGCCGGTGGCCATCGAAAATCCCATTTTTGTCAGATGTGACAAGCAGAGCCGTCGCGGGTTGCCCCTTTTTACACTTCGCAAAAATGTCGGGATTCAAAGTACCTGTCGCAGTTTTTATCAGAACCTCATAATAATCCAATCCGTAATAAATGCCCACCAACTCAGCAAGGCAGGTTGCACCGCATCTTGCCCCTATTTCAAGCACATAAGGTTTATTGTTTATTATCATAATATCCGCATTTATCGCGGAGTTGTCAATACCCAGGGCTCTTACGGCTTTTTCAATTTCAACACGGACCTTTTCATTCACTTCATCATACGGGTTTTCGTGGAAGGGGACACTATGTCCCACCGGCACTCCTGTATTTCCCATATGAATTTCATCTGAATGTGTCATAACGAACAGCAGTTTTCCATCATATACCAAAGCTTGCGCACCCATTTCCACTCCTTGCAGATATTTTTCAACAATGACGTAAGGCTTATGGGTATATGGAATCACCCGTGCATAAGCGTCGTTGACATCGGCAACAGAATAAACTATTTCAACCCCTCTGCTGCCGGAACCGTCCACAATTTTAATAACACACGGTAAACCTATTTCATCTACGGCCTTTATGCAGGACTCAACATTCTCAGCAACAGTGAAAGCTGCCGTGCTGACACCATATTTTGCAAATGCTTCCTTCATAAGAAGTTTGTTGCTGGCTGAAACGGATGAAATTTCTGACGGGCCCCTTAAACTTAAGGAATCCACAATATAGCCATGAGTAGGTATTGCCACATCTGTCCCCGAAGTGCAGACAGCCTTAATTTTCTCCTTGATGGCAATTTTCAGACACCCCTCCTTATCTGTAGTGTCAGTATAATAGACTTTGTCTGCCAACAAAAAACCGGGGTAATTGCCGGGAGTACTGCATACAACGACTCTGTATCCAAGTTCTCTGGCCTTATTGATCAGAGGAACCTGATATATGCCGGCCCCTAGAATCATAATGGAATCGATGCTATTTCTCATAAAAAATCACATAGCCGCTCCTGTCAGCACTGCATTCCACATTACGAAGCTCCTCATCAAGAATCTTCCCTTCTATGAAGGATGGATTGTCTTTCAGATTCTCGATGACCGGTTTCAGAAATTCTGTTTCTTTACAGAGGAAATATACAGCCGAATGTCCGTTCTTTGTTATTTCAGGCTTTTTGAATCTCCCTAATGCCACATCAATCACTCCCTTGAGAAAATCATAGCCTGTGGATAGACGAACCAAATCCGACCCGATGAAATCGCCTCCCATACGTCCCCCGATTTCTACAATGACTATGCTGCCGTCATCCGATATCCTGTATTCGGAATGTGATGCTCCATCCGTTATCCCCAAAGCATCAAGGGCGCTATGTGTAAGGTCATAAAGACTGGTAAAATACTCCCTGGAGAGAGTTGATGGCTGGTGGTGTTCCAATTCAACGAAATGTGGAGCTCCGGTCGTCACTTTGTCGGTTATCTGAAGAGGATAGTGCACTCCCTGATAAGAGATGGCCTCAACCGATACCTCTCTGCCTCCGATGAATTCTTCAACCATTGCCTGTCGGCTGAAACTCAATGAAATAGCTTTCTCAATAGCAGGTGCGAGTTCTTCCTGTGCCTTTATTCCGGTTATGCCAAGTGAGCCGGACCGGTCGGATGGCTTGACGACAAGCGGGTATTTCCATCCGATTCCCAGCGCTTCTTCCACGGAGCTGACCGCCCTGTATGAAGGATTAGGGAGGCCTGCATTTGCCAATGCATTGCGCATCAGGTATTTGTTGTTTGCACGTACGGCCACTTCGTATGAATTGGCAATGAGTCCCATCCTTTCGGCAACATACGATACGGTAGTGGCCGCAATATCAGAAGCTATGGTGCAGATGCCATTGATTCCGACTTTCCGGCATATCTCCAGAATCGCATCTTTCTCGACAATGGAGATTGGGTAGAAGAAATCAGCCACATCTTTGCAGACGGCTCCTTCCTCCCAGGCAAAGCAGTGGACTTCCAGCCCCAATTCCTTTGCTCTCCTGACCAGAGGCAGCTGAAGATATGATGCGCCTATGACGGCTATTTTTATTCTATTTGACATACATTGTGACACTATGCGCCTTTCAGCCATCGGGCGCTCAAATATCTTCTGTATTTTAATGGGAAAGACAAAACTTCGTCAATTCTCAAAACGACAAGCATTATGATGACCGGGATTGTAACAAAATAAGTTCCGGCCACGGCCACGGGTACAAGGATGCACCACATTACCGCTGTATCGATCAACAATACGCTTTTCGTGTCATTCCCGGCGTACAGCGCTCCCTGATTGATGATTGCATTCATAAATGAGAAGAAAATATTGACCGAACAGATGGCAATGAGGAAACATGTATAACGCTTTGCATCATTGCTCAAGTCAATAGGCAGGAATGTGGCCGCAATGACTGTGACGGACAATAGAACTGCACAAAGCACTGCCCATTTCGCTCCCGTTGAAAGCATAACCCTGCTCATCTTCCATGTCCTGTCAGAATCCCCTTTGCCCAGATATCCTCCCATCAGGATTCCGCAACCGGTTGCAACTCCGGTCTTCATGCAGGTTACTATACCCGTCACAATGGTTATCAATGAATTGGCGGCCATGATATCGGAGTTCATATGTCCGAAAGCGGCTGAAATGATATTGGTGGCGACGCACCATATCATAAATTGCGCACACATTGGAATGAACCTCTTCATAAAGTCCTTCGACACATCTGCAGAACGGTGTAAAGAGATATGAATGCCATCTATCCTGGCAATTCCGGCTATGGCCAGGATCAGCTGGAGCAGACTGCTGGCAACCGTAGCAATGGCCGCCCCGGTTACTCCAAGCCTTGGGCAACCGGCAAGTCCAAAAATGAACACTGCGTTCAGAATGACATTGACGGTACTGCCGGCAATGGAATACAAGAGGCATTTCCCGGCCCGGCCAGTCGCGCGCATAAGACTATACATTACGCGAAACACAGGGCAAGCCAGAAATGAGAACGAAACTATCCGCAGGTATGTCGTACCGTATGCCGCCAGTTCGGGGATATCGGTATAGAATGCCATTACCTTGTCGGGCAGAAAGAAGGAGAGTATGAAAAATAATGAAGAAAGCAGGAAAGATACCTTCATCGCAACACCGATGAGGGATGAAAGTCCTTTTCTGTCGCGATTGCTCCATAGCTTGGATATGATAGCCGTGGCTGATATTTCACAGGCGGTGATAAGCAGGCTTTGTGTCAGGACGAATTGCGCCACCTGTGACACTGCTGACATTGCGTCCGAGTCGAGAAACCCCAGCATGAAGGAGTCGATGTAACTGGCGATGGCCACAATAAGCGCCTGAAATCCTATAGGAATGGCCAGTGATATCAGGCTCTTGTTGAAAAGCCGCTTCTCAGGGTCTTTGACCGGCAATGTGAGCGTTACGATATTTTCCCCATTCCTGTACTTGTATTTCAATTCGGCACCCACACCTGACTGCAACAAGTCATTCATCCTGACAACGGGGTCCGTATCAACCATATCTGTGTCAATGCTGAATGGGTCGCAGCGTTCACCGGCTATGCTCCACCTGAACACTTTTTCATCTTTTCGATCAATCCCGGAAAAACAGAGCTGGCTTTCGGCAAGCCCGTGATTCTTCCATTTCAGCAATGCTTCTTCAATCAGAAAAGAGTAGCGTATGATCCACTCATTGCTGTACCCAAGGTTTTCCAGGGCCAAGGAGAGCAGATTTGCGATATCATTGCTTTCTGATAATGTGTTTTGAATCTCGGACATGCTGTGTG
>JAZUJU010000182.1:0-5178 GCA_045642985.1 Bacteroidaceae bacterium
GCGGCTGCAGGGAAATGCTCGCTGCGGCTGTTGCCGCCAATCACTACCGAACGGTAATTCGCCACCCTGTCCCAGAAGAACTCGGCTGCGGTTCTGAAAGTCGCGTCACCGTCCAGGTCGGCAATGCGGGCATAGCCCACGACCTTCGGCACCTGAGTGTTGGCGTGCTTGTTGTCCAGATTGTCAATGCCCTCGGCCATACTGTCCAGAATAAGATGATGGGCGAAACGCTTCGCGGCAGTCATATATTTCCCGTCACCGGTAATGGCGTACGCATCGGCCAGGACTTCGTCCATACCGCCGAACTCCTGCGAAACCATCTGATCCATCTGTTCGTCAGTCAATCCTCCAGTCACATCGAGAGCCCAGTCACAGAAACTGATGAACATATCACGAGCCTCTTCGATTCCGGCATACTGCCAGGCGTCGCGCAGACCGGCGAACATCTTGTGCACATTGTACCACGGCACCCAAGCTCCGTGCAGAGGACCGAAGTTGCCTTTCCTGACTTCGGCCCAGATATGGTTTCCATCGGGCACTCCGCCAACATATCCGTTGCCGTTGGCATCCTGACAGCGCTTGAGCTCGGACAGCACGTATTTCAGTCTGTCGTAGCACTCCTGGCTGCCGGCAGCGGCATAATGAATTGCCAGAGCCGACACATAGTGACCGCCTACATGACCGTCAAGTCCCTCCCAGTTCGGGAAATACTCGGCCTTCTTGGGCAGCCCCGCTTCGTGCAGGAAAGGAGCGAGAAGCCTGTCTGTATCGTATTCCAGCAGGACTTTGACATTCAGGTCCATAGCATGACGGAAGGGTCCGTCCAGAAGTTCGACATCGCTCAACGAAAACGTATTGTCATACAGTTTGTCCTGAGCCTTGATTCCGGTTACGCCCAGCGACAGTGTTGCTGTCAGGGCCGCAGTCAGTAATATCCTTTTCATTTCGTAAAATTGTTACATCAGGCATCGGCATCATTCACTATGCCTGTTGACAAAAGTAGCAATAATATTGGTAGTACTATCAAAACAGATTCTAACTTTGCACAAATATTATGACACAAGTCAGATCAGGAACAATCAAATTCAATTAATATGAACAGAAGACAAACAATTACAGTCATTTCAGCAGTTATGGCATTCTCTTTTCTTTTTGGTGCTTGCAAAGGGCGCAGCACTGCGGCCGTAGAGCCGGAGGCAATGGACACAGATTCTCTGAAAGCATTGTTCGCAGATGAGGCCGACACCTTCGATGCAGATGCGCAGGGAGTATGCAAGGTCACAATCTTCAGTATCGGTCACGCCACAATGGCTATCTGCGCCGACGGCAAGTGGATTTACATCGACGCAAACGCATCGGTTCTCAAGCCCGGTAAGGACTATTCGTCGATGCCGAAGGCCGACTATATGCTGTTCACCCACGACCACGGTGATCATTTCGACGCTGATGCCGTGGAGCAGCTTTCCAAAGAGGGCACGCGCATCATTGCCAACCCTACAGTTATAGCAGCACTCGGCTATGGCGACAGTCTCAGCAATGGCGAATGTGTCACTACAGCCGAAGGATGGACCATCGATGCCGTTCCCGCCTACAACAATTCGGAAGAAAAGCTGCAGTTCCATCCGCAGGGCCGCGACAACGGCTATATCCTGACAATAGGTGACCTGCGCATCTACATAGCAGGCGACACAGAGGTAATTCCCGAAATGGCTGATATCAGCGACATCGACATAGCATTCCTGCCCTGCAATCTGCCGTACACAATGACTCCGGAGCAGTGCGCCGAAGCGGCTGGAATCATCAAGCCGAAAGTGCTCTTCCCGTATCACTACAGCGACACCGACATACAGAAGGTTGCCGACCTGCTTCAGGATACCGGCATTGATGTACGCATAAGACAATATCAGTGATAGCTTTATGATGAAAGGACATTTATTGGGAGCGGTGACGGCAGTCATTCTGACCGTATCACCAGACATTCTTTCGCAGAATCCGTACCTGCCGCTGTGGGAGTATATTCCAGATTCGGAGCCATACGTGTTCGAAGATCCGGACAAGCCCGGAGAATACCGTGTCTACATATACGGTTCGCACGATTCGCTCATCAGGGAATACTGCGGACGCGAGCAGGTTACCTGGTCCGCTCCTGTCAATGACCTTTCAGACTGGCGGTATGACGGGGTAATCTTCGAATCGGTCAGAGACCGCGACGGCAACAGCCTGAACCCGGGAGGAATCGGCGACATTCTCTATGCGCCCGATGTAGTCGTATCAACCGGTGCTGACGGAAAGAAGACATACTACCTCTACCCCAACAATCAGGCTGACGGCCGCAAGAATATGGTCGCGAAATCAGACCGTCCCGACGGACCGTTCACAGCCTGCAACTGGAGCGACGAGGATCCTCGCCGCACAGTGGGGCCGCTCGACTTTGACCCGGGAGTGCTGATTGACGATGACGGAAGGGCATACGCATACTGGGGATTCGAGAAGTCTTGGGCAGGTGAGCTCGACACCTGCACCATGGCGACCTTGAAACCGGGAGCCAGCCCTGTCGAGGACCTGATATCCAACAAATATCAGGATGGGGTCTTCCGCTTCTTCGAGGCATCGTCAATACGCAAGATACAGGACAAGTACGTGTTCATCTACAGCCGCTGGACCGAGGACGGAGAATTCGGGCTGAAGGACACGAACTATTCGCTCGCCTACGCATACAGTGACAATCCTCTGGGCCCGTTCACATACGGGGGCACCATAATTGACGGACGCGGACGCGACACTGACGGAAACGGCAATGCCATATTCACCGCACATCCGACCGGCAACACTCACGGCAGCATCGTTCAGATAAACGGCAGATGGTGGGTCTTCTACCACCGTCAGACCGGCACAGACGAATTCTCACGTCAGGCGATGGTAGCGCCGATAGAAGTGTCTGTCGAAAAAGGCAGGGGCGGCCGGGTCTTCATCAGCGAGGGCGAATACACATCCGAGGGATTCAGGACCGAAGGACTTGACCCGCTGCAGAACACTCAGGCGGGAATCGCTTGCTATTACACCGGACCCGAGCCCGCTTACAACGACTATCCCAAGTTCATCTTCTCCGGCTCGTATGTCCGCCCGGACAGAGTCACACAGGCCAGTCAGCAGACCGGATTCGAACCGGGTGCTGCATTTTCGCCGGTCGTCAACAACACTGACGGTTCGGTCGTCGGCTACAAGTACTTTGACTTTGACAGATTTTCGGGCGCAGGCAAGGCTCTGTTCTGCTGCAATCTGATTCCGCAGGGCATTGACGGAACAATCGAGATTATGGTAGGAAGTCCGTACGAGAGCAAGGGCGGCAGGGTAATCGGCAGAATAAAGCTACGCGACAGTCTTCCGTCCGTAATGACCCGAATGAGCACAAAAGTGAAAATCAAGGGACTTGACGGCAAACAGGCGCTGTTCTTCAGATTCAGTTCTCCGACAAAGAACACGTCGATATGCGAGCTTAATGACTTCAGATTTGAAATGCCCCGCTGACAGGCTTATGAACGAAGATATCGTACTCAACGCTCACAATAAGGATGAGCACAGCCCGTCACACACAGCCGAGCACCTGCTCAACCAGACAATGGTACGGATGTTCGGATGCGAACGTTCGCGTAACGCGCATATCGAGCGCAAGAAAAGCAAGATAAATTTCAATCTGGAGCAGTGTCCGGACGAGAGCCAGATACAATCAATAGAGCAGAAACTTAACGAGCTGATAAAGGCTGACCTGCCTGTGACATACCAGTTTGTAACACGCGACAGCATCCCTGAGGGTGTCAAGCTTGACAAACTGCCGGAAGATGCAAGCGAAACGCTCCGTCTGGTCAGGATAGGCGACTATGACGTCTGCCCGTGCATAGGCAGCCACGTGAAATCGACCGCCGAAATAGGCGAATTCCGCATCACAAGCACAAGTTTCAGCGAGGGTTCGTTCCGGATAGTATTCCGCGTATTCCCGCCTGACGGGCAGAATTAACGCGAAATCTGTTATTTTGAGGACTGGATGAGACGGCGGATGGTATCTACATACAGTCTGTGCTCTATTTTCTGCCCTATGGCATGAACCTCCTCCGGATCATTGCCATCGTAGCTGAAGGCTTCCTGAGCTATGATTCTGCCGCCATCCAGAGTCTGATCCACCCAATGTATGGTGATACCGTAAACCTTGACCCCGTATTCTACAGCCCGCTCTACAGCATGAGCGCCCTGAAATGCCGGAAGCAGTGACGGATGGATATTGATGATACGTCCTCCATATCTGTTCAGAAGTTCATCACCTACAATGCGCATATATCCGGCCAGACAGACAAGTTCCACGCCGAGAGCATCCATCCTGTCTGCTATTATCCTTTCATACTCGGACTTGTCGGCATACTCTTTCGGACTGAATGTGAATGTGGGCACGCCCAGACGCTCAGCCCTTTCGTTGACATATGCACCAGGCTTGTCACACACCATCAGCACGACTTCCGCATCCAGCCTGCCATCTGCGCAAGCTGCCGCAATAGCCTCAAAATTACTCCCGTTTCCGCTGGCGAATACTGCTATTTTCATTGTGTTTGGCGGTTAATAAAGCAAACAGACCCCGTCCAGCTTTGAACGGGGTCTGTCTCCTTAATATATCAAATGACCTCGAAGTCAAGTGACTGCAGGTCCTTGTCGGCTGATGATGAGCCGTAGAGGATCTGATAATGACCGGCGAAGGTTGAAACCTCGTCGATTGACTCATCGTAGTACTGGAATGACTCACCGTTAAGGGTAATCACTGCATTGGCGGTCTCGCCAGCCTTCAGGGAAACTCTCTGGAAGCCCTGCAGACCCTTGATAGGAGCATCCGGATTATCCAGACTCTTGACATAGACCTGAACGATCTCAGTACCGTCAACAGAGCCGGTGTTGGTTACCGGGATAGTAACGGTTACGCTGCCGTTCTTCTTCATGCTGGCCTTTGAAAGCTTACCCTCGCCGTATGCGTAGGTTGTGTAGCTCAAACCATAGCCGAACGGATAGAGAGGCTCGCCGCGGAAGTAGCGGTAGGTACGTCCCTCCATGCTGTAGTCGGTGAACTCAGGAAGCTGGTCGGTTGACTTGTAGAATGTAACAGGAAGCTTTGCTGACGGATTGCAGTCGCCATTCAGA
>JAZUJU010000183.1:0-4940 GCA_045642985.1 Bacteroidaceae bacterium
ATATTTGCATTGTTGTAAAAAACTGGAATATGGAACTGAAACGTGATGTACTGGACACGATGATTGCGTGGAAAACAAAGCGTAATCGCAAACCTATGTTACTGCAAGGTGCCCGTCAGGTGGGTAAGACGTGGTTACTGAAGAAACTTGGTAAACAGGTTTTTGACAACTGCGTTATTGTAAATATTGACCGTGAACCAGTCATAGCTGATATTTTTGCAAAAACGAAGGATCCACACCGTATAATTGAACAGATTGCGCTCATCAAAGGACAACCGATACAACCCGAAAAGACGTTGCTTGTTTTGGACGAAATCCAGGATTCGGACGAAGTTCTTAACGCATTGAAGTATTTTAATGAAGATGCTCCAGAGTATGCCGTAGCTTGTGCCGGTTCGTTATTAGGTGTAGCTCTGCGGAGGAAAGGACATTCGTTTCCCGTAGGCCAGGTAGATTTTATGACACTCTATCCATTGACATTCATAGAGTTTCTTGAAGCGACAGATGCCCGTCTGGCTAGTATAGTACGTTCATGTAAGACAGATGATTTGTTACCGGAAATGCTTCGTGAGGAACTGCAGGATAAACTCAAGCTGTATATGCTGGTAGGTGGTATGCCAGAAGCTGTTACCGGTTGGGTTGAGACAGGTGACATACGTGAAGTTGACAAAACACTTGACGGCATATTGCGTGCCTATCCGTTAGATTTTTCCAAGTATGCCACAGCGGCAGAGGTAATCCGCATCAATCGGGTATGGAACAGTATGCAAAGACAGCTGGCAAGGGATAACAAACGGTTCAAATATTCCGATGTGCAGAAAGGAGCACGTGCCAGAGAATATGAAACTTCGGTTGATTGGTTATGCAAGGCAGGGTTAGTGCATAAGGTCTGCAATACAGAGACCATCCGATTGCCGTTAATGGCGTACAAGGACGAAAATGCATTTAAGCTTTATCTTAACGATGTAGGCTTGTTGCGCAGGATGTTTAACCTTGAAAGCACATCAGTTCTGCAGGACAGCCGGCTGTTTATGGAATTCAAGGGAGTACTTACAGAGAACTACGTACTTATGTCCATACTCTGTCAAGGTTATGAACCGCTTTATTGGACTTCCGGCAATCAGGCAGAGGTTGAATTTGTCATTGAGGATACGGGGCGCATTATCCCTATAGAAGTCAAGTCGAAGGAAAGTATCCAGTCAAAAAGTCTCAGCGAGTATCGCAAGAAGTTCATTCCCGAGCTGGCAATCCGCTGTTCGCAAAAGAATCTGCAGATACGAGACGGACTTCTCAATCTGCCTCTTCCTCTTGCAGGCAGAATGAAAGATTACGTTAAGACAACTCCTGGAGATATCATAGAGTATCGTCCGGACGATATCGTCAAATAGTAGGAACAAACAGGGATAGTCACTACCTGGTATGATAGATATCCATTTCGCACCGATACAGGGTTACACGGATTGTGTGTATCGCAATGCCCACCACGAACTGGCGGGAGGTGTAAGCACATACTACACACCGTTCATACGTCTGGAACACGGCCAAGTAAGACGCAAGGACATCCGTGATATATTTCCGGATAACAATGCCGGAGTACCGCTGGTGCCTCAAATTATCGCTGCCAATGTTCAGGAACTGAGTCAGCTGACCGATGTGGTCAGAGATTGCGGTTACCGGCGCATTGACCTGAATATGGGATGCCCGCATCCACCTCAGACAGGGCACGGACGGGGTGCGGGTCTGCTCTCTCGTCCGGAAGCTGTCCGGAAGATTATGGCTGGGATTGCCAGCATTCAAGATATGAAATTCTCCGTGAAGATGCGGCTCGGAATGGATAATCCAGATGAATGGAGGTCGCTCATCGACATATTGAATGATACACCGTTGGAGCATATCACGCTCCTTGCCAGGACCGCGCGACAGATGTATCGCGGAGCTCCAGATCTGGAGGCGTTCGATGCATTCCTGCAGCAATGCCGGCATCGGGTCATTTTCAACGGCGGTATTACGACACTAGCAGACATTCGGAAACTGGAACAGCGTTTCCCGTCGTTGCAAGCGGTAATGATAGGTCAGGGACTGCTGGCAGATCCATGCCTGGCGATGGAATATCGCGAAGGCAAGCAGTTCACGCAAGCGGAATCCCAACGGATGATAATGGCAATTCACGACCGGATATTCAGCCACGCGTCAGCCACTCTGCAGGGCGATGCACAGATTCTGACTCATATGCAGTCATTCTGGCGTCCGTTGGAGAACGCCATCGACCGCAAGCTTTGGAAAAAACTTGTCAGGACTTCGTCTCTTGCCAACTATCGGGCTCAAATTGGGACAGTTCAAATGGAGTGAATCCCCACTTATCACATATGAAAAGATTGTTTTTCGCAGCAATTGCATTGGTCCTGGGCTGTAGTACATACGGGCAGGAATGGAACTGGCAGGACATCGGCAGGAACATCCAGAGCTGTCATGCCCAGTTTGAGATGTTCAATTCGGTTCAAAGCGTTGAAGTCTTGCGATACAGGGCATCAAGCCATAGGACTGACATTGTCAACGATCCCGCACAACTGGCCGACAGCGTATCTACACTAGGAATAAGACATCATGCTATAGGTGCGCTGAACGGCTCCTATTTTGATGTCAAACGACTGACGCCGGCGACATTCGTCAAAGATGACGGTCAGATTGAAGGTATTACACTGGAAACAGAGAGTTATAGAACAGACGGCATCGTGGCACTCAAAGGACGCCACAAGGTGATTGTCTTGCCGTGTGACACATCGCAGTATACATCGGTTCAGAAAAAATACAGAGAGATACTTGCTTCCGGACCTGTACTGGTAAGTGAAGGGAAGCCGGCTTGACAGGAATGGCCTGAGGATTCGTTTTTCACCGGACGTCATCCGCGTTCTATTTTGGGAACGGACGATAACGGTTGGGTATATTTCATTGTAGTTGACGGACGTGCCGGTAGGAAAGCTGCTGGAATGACTATCCCGGAGGCAGTCTGTCTGGTGCAGCTCCTGGGTCTGTCACATGCCATTAATCTGGATGGAGGTGGCTCAAGTACTCTATGGACAGATGTTCAGGGTGTGAATTCCTACCCTTGTGATAACCGCCGATACGACCATACCGGACAGCGGATTGTACCAAACGCCGTGATTGTCCGTTAAAGCGAACTTGATACAGGGCATCTTTTGACATATGCTTCTATCTGTAAGCATAGAATGTCAGGCAGCCACCCGCCTTAGGGATGGCTGCAGTAATTCCGATATGATCACCAGGATAATGCGATGCGGAATGACATCGGTTCCGGCACATCTCCAGCGAAGTCATTATCAGTGACATAGATTGTGATGCCGCCGCTGTAGTACTCAAAGTCAACAGTACGTGTCCATCTCTGACCCTGGTAGTTTTCGAAGTGACGGACATAAGGAAGCGGTGCCTGAATGTCCTGCCCCACATACAGATAGCAGTTTATCTGGCCATTCCGTATCGTCTTGCTATTCAAACGGGGAATGCTGACATCAGCCTTGTAGTATCTGTTCAGACCATCCGCATCGCAGCACTCTATCCAATGTTCCAGAGTGAATTCGCCACTGTACCAGCGAACTTCTTCCGTTGTCTCATCGCGGACTGTGTAAACATATCTCTCACACGAACACAGTCCCAATGCCATAACCGCTATGGCTGCAAATGTTATCGTTTTCATAGTTCCAAGTGTTTTGTTGGCTCAAAGGTGGGGATAGAAAAACTCCCGATAAAGGGATTACTCCTACTATTATAAAGGAATTTTCCAATCATCACCGGGCATTTCCCGCGATGCTCTGCAGTTCCGTTTCACAATCCGACATCTCATATCTCTCACGCGAACACAGCCCCAATGTTCCGCACGCACGAGTTGATGACTGACACTCTGCATTTCGTAACACGGGGTCGGGCGTTCGAGATTATACAAAAAAAGAGCAGAAGCTGATTCTTCAACTTCTGCCTTGCTGTCGGAATGAGGCGACTCGAACGCCCGCACTGCGTGCGCAATACATCATTTTAGTTCGCCACAGCGAACACGGGGTCGGGCGTTTGAGTTTATACAAAAAAAAGCAGAAGCTGATTATTCAACTTCTGCCTTGCTGTCGGAATGAGGCGACTCGAACGCCCGACCCCTACGTCCCGAACGTAGTGCGCTACCAACTGCGCTACATTCCGATTGCGTCGGTTTTGACAGTGCAAAGGTACTGATATTTTTGTAAGGTGAACATAATTTATCGCGAAAAATTTGTTGCGAATGAAAAAAGGCGTATCTTTGCACCCGCATTCAGCAATGAATGTGGCGTTGGTGCCATAGCTCAGTTGGTAGAGCAAAGGACTGAAAATCCTTGTGTCCCTAGTTCGATTCTCGGTGGCACCACACAAAAAAAGTCAAGTCGCTTTTTCAAACGACTTGATTTTTTTGTGAAAACTCAAGATTTCCGGCCAGGCTTGGTCTCAACAGGAAACTAGTGGGGCCTTGATATTGCAGATTCCAAAAGTATAGAATTGAGGACAAAAGTAATTTTTTCTATGCAAAAACTAGTCTAATAGTTTTGCGACTATAAAAATCAATGTAAATTTGCCGTGCTAATTTATCGGATATGGAAAAGAACAACAGGAGAATTCAGGAGCTGACAAAGGCCGAACTTGAAATCATGCAGCTTGTATGGCAGATAGGCCATGAGTTTGTAGTACGTGACATCCATAACATGATGCCCGAACCCAAGCCAGCCTACAACACTGTATCAACCATAGTGCGTCTGCTTGACACAAAAGGATTCCTGACGCACAAGACTTACGGACATTCAAACGTATATTTCTGTGCGGTCAGCAAGAACGAATACACCGGCTCGTTCATGCAGGGCGTATTGAACTCTTTCTTCGACGGATCGGTAAGCCGTCTGGTCAAC
>JAZUJU010000184.1:0-1785 GCA_045642985.1 Bacteroidaceae bacterium
CCGTTTCATTGCGCTGTTCCTAATACCACCTCACTCCCACCAAGCATTTTGCAAGGGCCCCCGCGGCAAGCGGAAAGGGATCGACGAAGTCAATCCCGCGGCAAGCGGAAAGGGATCGACGAAGTCAATCCCGCGGCAAGCGGAACCACCTACTAGTTTACATTGAAATCGTAAGTGTAGGTTTCATCCGGTTTCTGATTATTGCGCCAGGTGAAATGGAATGTCCCGGAATACTCGAAGTCTTTCCAGAACTGTGTGTCACGTTTCAAGACATCGATGAAGTCGTTTCTGAACTTTTCTATTCCGGTCCTGTCGCTTAATGAATAAGCCGGTACATTGAAAATATTGATGGAAAAGTAATCCCTGTATCTTTTCTCAAGCCATTCGATAAACTTCATCTTATCTTCTCTGGACATTCCCTCCTGATTCACTTCTACGCCCCATCTCTGAGTATAGTGAGGCAGAGCTGCGAGATTATAGTCTACAGTGAATTTGAATGTTTTATCATAATAGCCGGGAGTTGTCTTGAAAAAGCCTATAGAGAAATCCATCATCTCGATATCAATCTCCACATTGTCCGTGACAGCATGTGCTTCATCCTTCGGATTGCTCATATCCCAGATCCAACTGGTTTGAAGCTCAATGTATTCGTGGTAGTTGTTAGGAACAATGTCGTGTGTGATATTGATGCCCCAATGTGAATCCGGCCGTTTCTCTGACATAAAGGTATATTGCGGCAGTCTGCGGTTGTCTGCAGCATTGACGTGAGTTGCAATGTCAGGTACAGTAGTACTGGTAGAATAATTCTTTGAATAAGTGAACGTCGGATTCAATGATGGATTTGCACTGATGCCTACTCCGGCACTTATGCCCATACTCGTACTTTCAGAATAAGAGGTACTGCTCATTGCATTCAGAGGCTTGAGATCACGCATTGCTGTGGCCGCGTTGCAGTTGGTGTTATCCATAACCTTGCGGAGATATGGGCCATAATATTTGGCATCACCCTTTGAGTTGACCCACCAGTATTCTTTGTCTGTAGGACCAGTGTCCAGATCGCCTCCGTTAATTTTGACTGTCCGCCTGACCGCATAGACATCTTTGATCATATTGTCTCCGTGGTCACATACGGGCCAGTACTCATAATAGATTTCAAAAGGCAGACTGCGGGAAAGTGAGCAGTCGGTAATATCCTTTGCATAAAAATAAATGGAATTCACATATGTAAAATCACGTCTTACAGGTTCAAGATCATTGCCTGCATCCGTATTATCATCCATTTTCCCGTTCAGCCACTCAGCAAAGATTTCCATCATTTCTCCGATACCGCGCGGGGTGTCTGTGTAAATGTCTGCTGAACACTCCACATCGTGAGTAGTCACGGTAGATGTTTCAGTATCAATCTCGGTGTAAGTGGCTAGAACTGTGGCATCATAAGGACTTCCTATAACAAAGATGCCATCGGCGCAAACAGCAACGAGTCTGGCAAAAGCGTTTTGAGTGTCATGCAGAAGATTCGGACCCATCACATCATCCAAATGTTGGAAGAAATAACAATCTCCGTTAACATGGAAGTCATTATCTGCCAGAAGAGCTTCGCTGGCCGTGCGAATATTTTCAGCGAATTTCTTGAATGCCAGATTTGAAGGATTGACATAGCCCACAACTTTTCCGGAAAGAAGGGCCTTCGCAATCCCGGCTATGCTTTTTGTGTCATTAGCGAGAGTTATATCATCGGTTATGATCATAATGTCTGCATCAGAAAGCGTAGGAGATATCTTACTG
>JAZUJU010000185.1:0-4243 GCA_045642985.1 Bacteroidaceae bacterium
CATAGAAATCGGACGGGCAGACCTCTTTTATCCGCATATTGCGAACTACCGCCGCTACCTGACACGGCAGGGATACGAATTCCAGTATTTCGAATACCCGGGTGGACACGATTGGTACAACTGGAAAAAATCTTTCTGTAACTTCCTGAAACTGATATCCGACGAAGATGATTCCAAATAATTATTCGCACAAGCCCTGTTTCGGGACCCGTACTAACGCTGTCTCAAAACTGACACAGCAAATTATTGAAACCTTGTGTAATTAATTGATTGACTGGGGAGAATTCCCCTCTTGGTTGCGGAGGGAGGATTCGAACCTCCGACCTTTAGGTTATGAGCCTAACGAGCTACCTCTGCTCCACTCCGCGATGTTTCGTACTGCAAAGGTACAACCATTTCATTACAAGTCAAATTATTTCACTCTTTTTAACCACATATTGGCGCATATTCGGTAAATTTGTGCAACTAAAGTGTTCTTTCGATGCCTAGCGAAAAGACAAGACTTGAATTCATCACTGCCGCCCAGCAAGTGTTCGGACGCAAAGGATACGACAGTGCCACTATGAGCGACATTGCGGCAGAATCCGGCAACGGCCGCAGGACACTATATATGTACTTTGACAGCAAAATAGAAATCTATCAGGCCGTCATCAACCTTGAACTTCAACGCATCATTGACACCATTAACGATATTTCCGAAAAGGACATTCCGCCACAGCAGAAAATAATAGAAGTAATATACGGACGGATGAGAATTCTGAAAGATGTCGTTTATCGCAATGGAACACTCAGGGCTGATTTTTTCCGCGACATCTGGACGGTTCAGCACTTCCGCAAGGATTTTGACAGCAAAGAGAGAAAGATTCTGATGAACATCATCGTAGAGGGCAAGGCCCTGGGTGTTTTCAATGTCCAGCACGCAAGTCTCGCCGCAGCATATATTCAGTACTGCCTTAGAGGGTTCGAAGTGCCTTTCATACGCGGGCAGCTCAGGCTCGGGCACACTAACGAGGATGTAAGAACAGAAATACAGAGAATGATATACGGAGCATTAGGATATACAAACCAGCAATAGGATATGGGAATTCTTTCAGGAAAGACGGTGCTCGTCACAGGAGCCACCAGAGGACTTGGGTATGCAATGGCACAGTGCTTTGCAGACGAAGGCGCAGAAATAGCATTCATCTACCGGACCAGCGTTGACAAGGCAAAGACTGTCGAAGAGGAAATACAGGCAAAAGGCGTCAGGTGCAAGGGTTATCAGCTTCATATCGCCAGATTCGATGATGTAGCTGCAACCATCAGTCAGATACATTCCGATTTCGGAAAGATTGATGTTCTGGTCAACAATGCCGGCATAACTCGTGACGGCCTTTCGTTCCGCATCACCGAAGAGGCCTGGGACGATGTCATCGATACTAACCTCAAGTCAGCCTTCAACTGCATACATGCATGCGTACCTATATTTCTGAAACAGCGCAGCGGATGTATTCTGTCCGTTTCGTCAATTGTCGGTATGCACGGAAATGCAGGACAATGCAACTATGCGGCATCAAAAGCCGGTCTGATTGGACTGACAAAGACAATCGCGCGCGAACTGGCTTCACGTGGAATAAGGGCCAACGTACTGGCACCCGGTTTCATCAGGACAGAGATGACGGAGAAAGTCGGCGAAGAACTGATGAGCCAGTGGATAAAGGAAATTCCCATGCAACGGGCGGGAACCCCCGAGGAAGTCGCAAAAGCCGCACTGTTTCTGATTTCTGACAATGCATCATACATTACCGGACAGGTACTGGCTATTGATGGTGGAAAAAGTATGTAATGGAAGTTCTATACGACGATAATCATATAATAATTGTCTCCAAATCATCATCTGAGATTGTTCAGGGTGACAAGACAGGAGACAGGCCATTATCCGAAACTGTAGCGGCATGGATAAAGGAGAAGTACTGTAAGCCAGGTAACGTCTTTGTCGGCGTAACACACAGGCTAGACCGTCCGGTGAGCGGGGTTGTAGTCTTCGCAAAGACCAGCAAGGCTCTCTCAAGACTGAACGATATGTTCCGCGACGGAAATGTCGAAAAGTGCTATCTTGCAATCGTACGGAACAGACCGCTTCAGACAGAAGGCGAACTTGTCAACTGGCTCGTCCGTAACGAAACGCAGAACCGGTCATACGCATACGACACAGAGAAGCCGAACAGCAAAAAAGCCGTTCTGAAATACCGGCTGATTGCCAGTTCAGACAGATATCACCTGCTGGCCATAAACTTATTGACCGGCAGACATCATCAGATACGCTGTCAGCTTGCAAAAATGGGATGCCCGATAAAAGGAGATCTGAAATATGGTGCTGAACGTTCAAACCCGGATGGAGGCATCTCGCTTCACGCTCTCAGCGTAAAGTTTGAGCATCCGGTATCACATCAGCAGATATATGTACAGGCGCCACTGCCGGAAGACAAACTCTGGCAGAGTTTCAAAGGCATCATTCAGCAGGAGTTTCCTGCCATTCAATGACCGTTGCCTTAATAATTTTGACATCCGGTACCGGACGACTGTTCCTGTCGACATGAGATGAAGCAATTGCTTCAACTATATCCATTCCTTCTACGACCTCTCCAAAAACAGTATAATATCCGTCTAGTGTCGGAGCACCGCCAACTGTAGTGTATTCCTCAATCTGTTCCTTTGAGAAATGGAACGGACGACGACCTTTCAGAATCTCATCCGTTTCCTTATTAAGTTTGTCGTTCAAGACGCTGATTTTATTCTTATATCCTTTTTCACGATACTCCAGAATATCTTTTGCGTAAGGTTGGGTAAGTGAATCCTTCAAAGCCTTGCGCCACTTCTTCTGAATCTTCTCCTCCAGATTCGGTAACGACGAAGCATTTGTCTTAGCCCCAGTAATTATATAGAACTGCTGGCTTGTTGAATACTCAACCTGCCTCAAACTTGCTTGGCCGACAGCACCTCTTTTATGATAGTATTGCCAGGGATTGATTTCTCCGGGTATTGTATCGTTTATCTCGTCAACACCTAATGCCACACCAGGCTTTGCACCCTTTGATTTCGGATCACCGGCCTGAATTTTGTATTTCTTCTCAACACCGAAAAAAAGTTGACCGTCATAGACACCCTTACGCACCTGACGCACCATATTATGTCTATGCAATGGAGTACCACGATACAGTTTGATAACGAAATCACCGGAAGTCGTCTCAAATTTGACGAACTGATCACAATCAGCAATTACAGTATCCGTGTCCTCAGTCTCAGTAACTGTAGCAGTACTATTCCCTTTACACGCAACTATTGATGACAGAAACAGTGCGACACACATCAGATGCAAGTCAAATATCTTCATATCAGCAAAATTCTAATTATATCAAACTACAATACACTTTATTTCACTCAATTCTCAGACATTTCTGCCTGTCTGTACAAAACTATAAAAAAGTTGGCGGATGCCACGCAACGAACAGTATGTAATTTATTTCGGCGACCTACTCTCCCACTTTAAGACAGCCAGGAGTGTGCGCACACTCAGGTCAAAAGAGTTCCCTCACAGACCGTTCTGAGCCGCATTCCGCAGCGAGAATGTGCGCACTCCCCTGAATTTTCCCCAGTGTGCGCACTCTCCATAAGGGAAAAGCGCGCCAGAGGCATCTCAGAAGGGGGTGAGTGTGCGCACACTCGGAAATAGGATGAGGCAGGCAATCTCAGGACAGCTGAAATGCGCAAGTGGGAGTGACAAGACAGCACAAAAAAAAAGAAAGGAGCCTCGGGCTGTTGAACCTGAAGCTCCTCGAAAAAAAACGGCGGCGACCTACTCTCCCACTTGCGCAGTACCATCGGCGCGGACGGGCTTAACTTCTCTGTTCGGAATGGGAAGAGGTGGAACCCCGTCGCTATAGCCACCTGAATGACTGATTGACTATACACACAAGGCCAAAGAAGACAACTACAACCACTGGTCTTAATTCACGACCAAGATAAACTTGTCTTGCGTTCAAGAAAGATTCGGGCAATTAGTACTGCTCGGCTTTGACGTCACCGCCTTTACACCTGCAGCCTATCAACGTCGTAGTCTGCGACGACCCTCAAAGGAGATCTAATCTTGCGGCCGGCTTCGCACTTAGATGCATTCAGCGCTTATCCGATCCAGACGCGGATACCCGGCGGTGCAGCTGGCGCCACAACCGGTAAACCGGAGGTCTGTCCAACACGGTCCTCT